>PMIJ01000193.1 GCA_003157015.1 Bacteroidales bacterium | reverse complement strand
TTCCCAATACTGAGGGACTAGGTGTTTAGTATGCCTGTGTGAACCTCAGTGATAACCTTTGTGTACCTAAGACATAATTCATTTAACCACAACAAAGGTCACAAAGAAGAGCACAAAGTAACACATAGGGAAAAAAGAGTTTTAATAAAAGCTGGGGATTGGCATATCTACCAGATAAAATTACATTTATAAACACTGCTATTATCCTTATTGTCAGTTACTTTGAGTGAGAGATTGTGTTCTGATCCTTTTTTTATCCTGATTTCATCAAATCTGTAAATCAGCATATCATTTTTCTGATCATATTCGAACAGGGCCCAATTCCCGTCTATGGTCGGTTCGTATGACTTTATGCCTGAGAGGTCATCAGTGATCCTGAATGTGATCTCCTTCCTGCCTGTAAGGTTTACACCCGGATGCATATCATTGGTTGATATTACGGGAGGAATTGTATCAATTCCGATGTAGAATCTTCCAAATGAAAGAACTTCAGCCGAAAAATGCTCTCCATCCCAGGTGCTTTTAACCGGACTTTTTTTCTGATCATCGCCAAGCTGCACTATAAGCATTTTTGACACTTTACCCGCAAGAACAGATGACGGTTTAATTGATAGCCAGTAGGCTCTGTGGACAGGAGTGAATTTGTCAGAGATACAGTGAAGATCTGAGAACATACCGGCTGTTCCTTCTTCTTTTTTGTATGAAAAATCAAGTGTATCATAAAGTGCACCGGCAGGAATATTTACGGAAACATTATCCGCTGAAAATCTATTTACCTGGTCATAAGGCATCACATTAATATTTTTATCACTGCTGCCCTTAACTGCCAGTAAATTTTCTGATTTCGCCTTTACCTGGAAAGTCAGCACTGATCTGTTATCATCAGCATCGGTAACTACAATTTTCACACGGTGAGATTTGTTGTCATTAAAATTGAATAATCCCCTGTTGATCACATTCTTATAAACACTCAATTTATCTCCCGGAAGAATAAAAGTCCGTTCAAAATAGATATTGTCTTTCATATACGTCTCATAATCAATATGACTATTGACATACCTCGATTCATCGAATAAAAATCCATCCATTATATATTTAAAGATTGTGGTACTATCGACCGACAGTTCAATTGAATATACGGCAACCCTGTTAGGGCTGTCGTTCATCAGGTCGTATGTTTTAATTCCGAAACCTGCAAGTCCGCTTACTGATATTTCGTTTTCCGGATTAAGTGAATAAACTCCATGGCCCCCTATGACATTTATCTTTTTAACTGAATTCCGATTGTTAATCAAAGTATGTTTGTTAACAGGATATATTGCAAGTTTTTCGATTACAGGCGGTATATTGTCAACAATGCCAGATTCAAAAAACAGTGCATTGATTGGCTTCTCACTTTCAGATTTTCTTATCTCGAAGTGAAGATGAGGACCTGATGAACCGCCTGAATTACCTGAATATGCAATTAATTCACCCTGCCTGACAGGAAACTCATCTTTTTTAGGCAGCAAAACGATGGAGAAGCTTTTTTTTGCATACTGCTGCTCCCTGACATACTTTTGAATTTTATCTGAAAACCTTTCAAGATGTCCGTAAACTGTTGAATAACCCGAAGGATGGGCTATATGTATAGAATTTCCAAATCCAACAGGAGAGACACTTATCCTGTAAATATATCCGTCAGCTGCAGCAACGACTTCTTTTCCTGTTACGCCCTGTGTTTTAATATCTAAACCGGAATGAAAATGGTCTATTCTCAGTTCCCCGAAATTGGCTGATAGCAGCTGTGGTATCTTTAATGGTGAGATAAAGATAGATTTGTCCTTATGAATATCAATTAAGTTGCTGTAAAACAAAGTGCTAAAAATAAAAAGTCTTATAAGGAACATAGTATTCGTTTTAAGAATTTGCGGATGGGCAAAGCTATGCTTCTGCTTTCATAAGGCAAACTATTTCAGTCAAATTTTTGAAAATATCATTAACAATGTTAATTTTGTCCTAAAGATATTAGTATGTCCGGTCAGGGTTACGAAGAATTAATAATTTTAAACAGAAAACTGGATGAATTATTAGATCGGTATAATAATCTTAAGCACGAAGCAGCTGATCTTAAAAGCGGAAACGAAGTACTGAAAGGAATGCTTCAGCAAAAAGAAGAAAAATTGAAAGAACTGGAAATTAAATACGAACGGATAAAATTATCAGGAGCATTATTGGGGGAGGGTGAAAACGCTGTTGAAGCCAGGAAAAAAATAGGCGAGCTGGTGCGGGAAATTGACAGATGTGTTGCTCTTTTAAACAGATAAGATATAGCAATGGATGATAAACTTTCAATCAGGGTTAATGTGGCGGACAGGTATTATCCATTGAAGGTAGAACGGGAAAACGAAGAAAAGATCAGGAAAGCAGCAAGGATGATTAATGAAAAAGTGCTGCAGTACAAACAGAGGTACACCGATAAAGATGTACAGGATTTTTTAGCAATGGCTTCTTTGCAGTATGTGATTAAGCTTACTGAAGAAGAAGAAAAGCTTGAAAAGGATTATCTTCCCGATGCCTTGAAAGAACTGATACAAAAGATTGATTCAGTTCTTGATATTAAAGAGTAAAAGAGTAACAGCGTTCTTTAAAATAGAAAACTAAATTGCCCGCATTGTTTCTTCATTCATTTTTGAAACTCAACAGTTAAAACTTTGGAGCAACTCTTAGTTCAGGTAGAACAGGCCTCATCCCGATTCGTCGGGCTTCCACCTAACGGTGGAACAGTGGACGTTCAAACTGAATTAGTAGCTCCAGCCATTCAGACATGGGGTTTTATAAAATCTGGAGAAACTTTGCGGGTTTTTTATTATATATATATAACTAATACAATTTATGATGACATTAATAATAGGATCTTTAAGTAATGGGCTGTTGTTTGTCCTGTGCATTTCAGCCCTTGTACTGGGTTTCGGCGCCTCTTTTTTCGTATGGCAACTGGCACTGAAAAATAAAAGCCGGAAAATAGTAAGCGAAGCAGAGGCCGAAGCTGAAGTGATAAGAAAGGAGAAAATTCTTCAGGCGAAGGAGAGGTTCCTTCAACTAAAAACCGAACACGAGAAGGTTATAAATGAGAAGAACAGCAAGATTGGACAGGCAGAAAACAGGATAGCACAGAAAGAACAATCTCTTTCTCAGAAAATTGAAGAGGCTCAGCGAAAGAAGAATGAGGCTGAAGCAATTCGCGGAAATCTTACCTCCCAGCTTGAACTGCTGGAAAAAAAATCAGAAGAATTAGCACGTCTTCATAAGCAACAGGTTGAGCAACTTGAGGCTATTTCTGGTTTCTCGGCCGAAGAGGCCAAAAATCATCTTATTGAATCTCTGAAAGAGGAAGCGAAGACAGGAGCAATGTCTTATGTCAACGAGATTCTTGATGAAGCAAAAATGACTGCAAACAAGGAAGCTAAAAGGATTGTGGTTCAGACTATTCAGCGGGTTGCAGCCGAAAACGCGATTGAAAATGCAGTGACAGTATTTCATATAGAATCTGATGAGATGAAAGGTCGCATCATTGGCCGTGAAGGAAGGAATATCCGAGCACTTGAAGCTGCTACCGGTGTTGAAATTATTGTTGATGATACTCCTGAAGCAATTGTCCTTTCTGCTTTTGATCCGATAAGAAGGGAAGTTGCCCGACTCGCTCTTCACCAGTTAGTAACAGATGGCAGGATACATCCGGCCAGAATTGAAGAGATGGTTGAAAAGACCCGGAAACAGGTAGAGGAAGAGATTCTCGAAGTTGGTAAAAGAACTACCATTGACCTTGGAATACATGGCTTGCACCCTGAGCTGATCAGGTTGATAGGTAAAATGAAATACCGTTCATCATATGGACAGAACCTTCTAATGCACTCACGCGAGGTTGCCAATCTTTGCTCAATAATGGCTGCTGAGCTTGGACTTAACGCCAAGCTTGCAAAAAGGGCAGGGCTTCTACACGATATCGGTAAGGTTCCTGATGATGAACCGGAATTGCCACATGCAATTCTGGGAATGAAGATGGCTGAAAAATACAAGGAGAAACCTGAAATATGCAATGCTATCGGTTCACATCATGATGAAACAGAAATGACTACGCTCATTGCTCCTATTGTTCAGGTTTGCGATGCTATATCCGGTGCTCGTCCTGGTGCAAGACGTGAAGTAGTTGAATCTTATATTAAAAGGCTGAAAGAACTCGAATCTCTTGCCTTGCAGTATCCGGGAGTGATGAAAACATATGCTATTCAGGCCGGAAGAGAGCTAAGGGTTATTGTCGGTGCTGAAAAAGTCACAGATAAAGAGGCTGAGGGACTTTCATTTGAGATTGCCCGTAAAATTCAGAATGAAATGACCTATCCCGGACAAATAAAAATTACAGTAATCCGCGAAACAAGAGCCGTTAATTACGCTAAATAAAATTACTGCTTATTACATACAGTCAGAAAGGGCATCTACACAATTTGATGCCCTTCCTGTTATTAATTACTTTGTTTAAAAGATTCTTTTTTTAACTTTGGTGCCTGATAATATTTCACTGATCGATGTCACATATTAAACTCGTTAATATTGTTGGAGCGAGACCGCAGATAATTAAAGCTTCAGCAATAAGCAGGGCAATCCGGAATCATTATGCTAAAGATATTACTGAAATTATAGTTCATACAGGACAGCATTACGATAAGGAAATGTCTGAAGTTTTTTTCGATGAGCTGGAAATTCATAAACCTCATTATAACCTGGGAGTTGGTTCAGCGACTCATGGCCGGCAGACTTCGATGATGATAACCGGTATTGAAGAAGTTCTTCTAAAGGAAAAGCCGGATTGTGTAGTGCTTTACGGTGACACAAACTCCACACTGGCTGGTGCTCTGGCTGCCTCAAAGCTTCACTTTCCTGTTATTCATATTGAAGCAGGCCTGAGGTCATTCAATAAAACAATGCCTGAAGAACTGAACAGGATAATGAGCGATCATGCATCCACTCTGCTCTTCGCCCCGACAAATGCAGCTTTCAAGAATCTCATGGCTGAAGGGTTCAGACCTGAAAATAGTCCTCCTTATACCATTGATAATCCCAAAATATATCTGACAGGTGATATTATGTACGATAATACACTTTTTTTTGCTGGACTGGCGGAAAAAAAGAAAGCACATTTTCTTGAAAAAATGTTACTGACAAGAAATAATTATGTGCTTGCTACAATTCACAGGGATAGCAATACAGATGATATTGTACGGCTTAAAGAAATTCTCGTAACACTTAAATCCCTGGCTGAAGAAAAGGATATTGTTCTTGTAATGCCACTTCACCCAAGGACTGTTGTATCTCTGAAGACAAGGCTTAAAAGCTTTTATGAAGACCTTAATAATTGTGCCCATATAAAGATTTTGCCGCCTGTTTCATACCTGGAAATGATTCTTCTCGAAAAAAACTGCCGGATGATTATCACAGATTCGGGAGGTGTCCAAAAAGAATCGCATTTCTTCAAAAAGCCCTGCATTGTACTTCGAAATGAAACGGAATGGATCGAACTTGTGAATAATGGCACTGCCAAACTTGCAGGTGCCGATCCTGATAAGATACGAACCGAGTTTTTGAGGTTTACCGATACGCCTTCCGGTCATAAATACCCGGGTTTTTACGGCGATGGAAAAACAGCCGAATTTATTTTGAATGAAATACTGCTGATGTTTGAAAAAGAGTAAGATTTATAATGTTAAATTCTGTTAAAATTTGTAATATTGCTTTTTTAAATTGCTGATGGAACGAATCTTGAAGGATAGGAGAGTGTTGGTTACCGGAGGAGCAGGTTTCATCGGCTCAAATCTTGTCGAGGCATTATTGAATTCAGGAAATAATGTCGTCTGTCTCGATAATTTTTCAACAGGTAAAAGAGAAAATCTGAAAGCTTTTGCTAAAAATCCTCATTTTAAACTTATTGAAGGAGATATACGGAATTACAGCGACTGCCTGAAAGCTGTTGAAAATATAGATATTGTCTTTCACGAAGCTGCATTAGGATCTGTGCCCCGGTCGATAACTGATCCGATAACATCGACAGATGTAAACATAGGTGGTTTTGTAAAGGTCCTTTTTGCTGCAAAAGAGTTGGGGGTTAAAAGGTTTATTTATGCAGCCAGCTCTTCCACTTATGGCGATCATACTGATTTGCCTAAAGTTGAAGATAAGATTGGCGCTCCTCTTTCTCCATATGGAATTACAAAGTACGTGGATGAACTTTTTGCAGCCAATTTTGCAAAAACTTACGGAATTGACGTGATTGGATTACGTTATTTCAACGTTTTTGGCAGAAGGCAGGATCCGGACGGAGCTTATGCTGCGGTTATTCCTAAATTCATGAAAATGATGATGAAGCATGAGGTACCTCTTATAAATGGTGACGGATCCGTTTCCCGAGATTTTACTTACATCGACAACGTGCTACAGGCAAACCATCTTGCATCTGTTGTTCAGAATAAAGAAGCATTGAATCAGGTTTATAATGTTGCTCATGGTGAAAGAACAACGCTTAACCAGTTGTTCTTTAGTATCCGGAACCTGGCAGCAGAGTTCGATAAGGACATTTTAGCCATTGAACCGGTTTATGGACCTGCAAGGGCAGGCGATATCCCACATTCACTGGCATCTATTGAAAAAGCTAAACGACTATTATACTATTCACCGATATTAAATGTTGAAGATGGCCTTAAAGAGGCGGTTAAATGGTATTGGAAGAATTTGTAACAATTGTTACATAAAATATCTGAAAAAACAGATAATCAGGCACATACAAATATCAGTTATGTGACTGACGATGCGTTAGCTGTATAAATTAACTAGTTTTTTATTTCTGCGTACTGGTATGATAAAAGCATTTAAAGGAAAAATTATCAGGGTTTTTAAAAATCACTCCCTACCGCGATGGCTGGTCTTTCTTCTTGACTCGGCTGCTGTATTTTTCTCCTTTCTTATAGCCTATATGCTCCGATACAATTTTGAAGTCTATACTTTTGACATATCAACAGTATTCAGACAGTCATATCTTGTGCTTGCAGTTTATGTAACATTCAATCTGATTTTCAAATCTTATTCGGGAATGATAAGGCATACGACTATCAGAGATACTTATAAGATAATTGCAACGAACTTTAGTGCTCTGGCAGTTCTGGTCCTCGTCACAGTTATGAGCCGTAAAAATGAATGGAGTTCAGTTTTCAATATACCAGTATCGATTCTTCTGATTCATTGCGGAGCAGTAACGATATTGCTTTTCCTTTTCAGGGTATTTGTAAAAATGTTCTACGAATTTGCATCATCCTCCTCGCATGACAGGAAAAATGTTTTAATCTACGGATCCGGGGAAATGGGGATCCTGGTAAAAAGGCTTATTGAAGGTGATCCGAAGGATATGTACAGGCTTATAGGTTTCATTGACGATGATAAAAAAATTCAGGGAAAAAATGTCGATGGATACCCGGTTTATTCAAGAAAGATTCTCACAAAGTACTTTATTGAGAATGAAAATGTGCAAGTTTTTATTATTGCTATAAATAATATAGCGTTTCTGAAGAAAAAGGAGGTAATTGAGTCGATGATAGGTTTTGGTTGTGAAATTCTGGATACACCTTCTTTCGATACCTGGATGAATGGCCATCTTGAGGTTAAGAACCTTAAAAAAGTCAAATTAGAGGACCTTCTTGGCAGAGATCCAATTACTCTTGATCTTGAAAAAATACAAAACGGATTAATCGGTAAAACCATTCTTGTCACCGGAGGTGCCGGATCTATAGGTTCAGAAATCGCAAGGCAGCTTACACGATTTAATACAAAACAACTGATAATTGTGGATCAGGCTGAGACTCCATGTTTTTATCTGGGTGAGGAATTAAAAAATAAAATGCCAGGATTCAATTTCCGTATAATTGTTGGGGATGTGACTCGGAAGGAATATATGGAAGAGATCTTCAAAAAATACAGACCTGACATAGTTTTTCACGCTGCAGCATATAAGCATGTTCCGATAATGGAACTACACCCGCATGAGGCTTTCAGGGTAAATGTAGGAGGTACTGAATTAATTTCGGAGTTGGCGATGAAATATAAAGCCGAGAAATTTGTGATGATATCTTCAGATAAAGCAGTGAATCCGACAAATGTAATGGGTGCTACCAAGAAAATTTGCGAATTGCTGGTTCATGCGTTGTCACAGAGAAAAGGAATAAAGACGCAATTTATAACGACACGTTTCGGCAATGTGCTTGGGTCAAACGGTTCCGTAATACCTCTTTTCAATAAACAGATTGCCGCTGGAGGACCGGTAACCATTACTCACCCTGACATTACCCGTTTTTTTATGACTATTCCTGAAGCTTGCCAGTTAGTGCTTGAAGCAGGCTTTATGGGCAACGGAGGAGAAATATACGTTTTCGATATGGGAGAGCCGGTGAAGGTTTTGGATGTTGCCATCAATCTGATTCGTCTGTCAGGTCTTGAACCACACAAGGATATTAAAATAAAGTATATTGGTTTACGACCGGGTGAAAAACTCTATGAAGAACTTTTTTCTGACGATGAGCCGATGATTCCTACTCATCATCCCAAAATCAGCATTGCTCAGGTTGCTGATTCTGATTTTGAAACTATCAGCCTGAAAATTGACGTGATACTTGCAACCATTAACACAATATCTGAGGCAAAGTTAATTGAAGAGATGATGGATATTGTTCCCGGGTATACTTCCAATATTGTTTCAACTCTTTAATCTTCCCCCTTTAACCTTTTCGCAAAATGCCCAGTAATAAAAACAAGAAAGTTTTCGTTAGCGGTTGTTTTGATATTCTTCATTCAGGACACATTGCATTTTTAAAAGAAGCTGCTCAGTTTGGACAATTGCACGTAGGATTAGGTTCGGATAAGACAATAAATGATCTGAAAGGGCGTAAAACAATAAACTCCGAAGACGAGCGGCTATATATTCTTGATGCATTATCGTGTGTACATGAAGTCAATATCAACAAAGGAAGCGGAATCCTGGACTTTTTAGAGGATATGAAAGATCTTAGACCCGATGTTTTTATAGTTAACGAAGATGGCCACACTCCCGATAAAGAACAACTATGTAAAGATCTTGGAATAGAATATAAGGTTCTGAAAAGAATACCATACGCAAATTTGCCGGTGCGGTCAACTACATCATTAAGAAAGGAAACCCCTATTCCATATAGAATTGATCTGGCGGGTACATGGATTGATCAACCCTATGTTTCAAAGTTCTGTGCGGGTTGGGCAATAACTGCATCAATTGAACCTACAGTAGAATTCAATGAGCGTTCAGGTATGGCCACTTCTACCCGAAAGAAGGCAATTGAATTATGGAACGATAACCTTCCCATGGAGAATCGGGAGAAACTGGCAAAAATACTTTTCAGATATGACAATGACCCTGGAACAAAAGATGTGAGCGGCTCACAGGATTCTATCGGTATAACCATGCCCGGTATAAACAGGTTTTTTTATGACGAGGGAAAATACTGGCCCTCAAAATTTGAAACTATATCTGACGTTTCAATAATAAAATGGCTGGAAGAACGGCTTTATATGGTGACCCTTTGGCCCCGGCCGGCGGATTTTGTGGTACTTGAAAATACAAATATATCTGCTGATAACGTCAAACGACTCACAGACGCTGCTGAGATGGCCTGGGATGGTTTGATCAGAAAGGATCTCAGTTTATTTACAAAAGGATTCTCATCTTCTTTTAATTCCCAGGTTACAATGTTTCCAAGGATGATGACTGAGAAGATTGCTAAAGTTATTGATAGCCACAGGGATAAGGCGCTTGCATGGAAATTGTCAGGTGCAGGCGGAGGTGGATACCTCATCCTTATCAGTGAAAAAGAAATACCGAATGCAATTAAGGTAAAAATCAGGATAAAAGATTATTGGATATGATTCTATAGACGCATTTTAAGAATTATAAATATGAAAAAAATTGCATTAATTTCAGGAATTACAGGTCAGGATGGATCTTATCTTACAGAATTATTGTTGGATAAAGGATATATCGTTCATGGGATCATGAGGCGATCGAGCTCGTTTAATACATTCAGAATAGACCATATCTACAATAATCGTGAAGTAATAAATAAAACTTTTTTTCTTCATTTCGGTGATTTAACGGATTCAAGCAATCTGAACAGACTAGTGGAGAGAATTCAGCCTGACGAAATTTATAATCTGGGAGCACAATCTCATGTACAGGTATCTTTTGAGGTGCCCGAATATACTGCAGAAGTTGACGGTGTCGGAACTCTTCGTTTTCTTGACGCAATAAAAGAGACAGGCATAAAGACACGTTTTTACCAGGCATCAACTTCTGAGTTGTATGGTAAAGTGCAGGAGATCCCACAGACTGAAACGACTCCGTTTTATCCCAGGAGTCCATATGCTGCGGCAAAATTATATGCATATTGGATTGTAATTAATTACAGAGAGGCTTATAATGTATTTGCGTCAAATGGGATTCTGTTTAATCACGAAAGTGAAAGGAGGGGCAAAACATTTGTCACTCGCAAGATAACCGTTGCCGCTTCAAAAATTATTCTGGGACAACAGGAAAAACTATTTCTTGGCAATCTTGATTCGAAAAGAGACTGGGGTTATGCACCAGAATATGTTGAAGGCATGTGGCGCATACTTCAGGCAGATCAGCCGGATGATTATGTTCTGGCAACAAATGAAACACATACAATTCGCGAATTTGTTGAAGAAACATTCAAAGTGTTGGGCGAAGAAATTATCTGGGCCGGGAAAGGTGTAGATGAAACAGGCAGATTGAAATCATCTGGGAGGGAAGTTGTCAGCATAGATCCGCGCTATTTCAGACCTACAGAAGTAGAACTGCTTATAGGCAATCCCGCCAAAGCATATGAAAAACTCGGGTGGAAACCTAAAACTACCTTTAAAGATTTAGTTAGAATTATGGTTAACTCGGATTTTGAAAAGGCAAAAAAACGCATTGAATAACATGAGGTGCTCTATGAAACTCTGTGTATCTCTGTGTAAGTTCTTCAAAAATTAAAATTATGGATAAAAACTCGAAAATATACATAGCAGGTCACAACGGCATGGTAGGTAGCGCCATTCACAGAAATCTGATGGCAAAAGGATATTCAAATTTTGTATTCACTCCTTTTCCTCCTTATGACCTTACTGATCAGAAAACTGTTGCTGATTTCTTTGAAAAAGAAAAGCCGGAGTATGTTGTTCTCGCTGCAGCAAAAGTGGGTGGTATCCTGTCAAATAACAAATACCGGGCACAATTCATATACGAGAATCTGATGATTCAGAACAACATAATCCACCAGAGTTATGTAAATGGCGTTAAGAAACTGTTGTTTCTCGGAAGTTCCTGTATATATCCCGGAAATTGCCCGCAACCGATAAAAGAGGAATACTTATTAACCGGGGAGCTCGAATATACCAACGAGCCCTATGCCATTGCAAAAATTGCGGGTATTAAGATTTGTGAATCGTATAACGTACAATACGGAACCAATTTTGTTTCTGTAATGCCAACGAACCTTTACGGTCCAAATGATAATTATAACCTTGAAACATCACATGTTCTTCCGGCATTAATCAGAAAAATGTATCTTGGCAAATGTCTGGAAAATAATGATTGGAAATCAATACGGAAAGATTTGAAAAAATACCCTATTGAAGGAGTAAGTGATTCATTCTCGGAATCAGAAATACTTGATAAACTTTCAAAATACGGAGTCCAGATCTCACAAGATACCTCACACCTCACACCTCATACTTCACACCGTGTTTCGATTACACTGTGGGGAACTGGAAGCCCGTATCGAGAATTTTTATATGTTGATGATTTGGCTGATGCCTGCGTTTTTGTAATGCAAAACATAGACTTTGAGGATCTGAAGCCGTCGAAGGGATCTGTTTTAAATACACATATAAATATCGGTACCGGTCAGGATCTGACTATTCAGGAGCTTGCAATGTTAATAAAGGGTACCGTAGGATTCAAAGGGCAGCTTAATTGGGACAGTTCGAAGCCTGATGGTACCTATCGCAAACTGCTTGATGTTTCGAAAATCAATAATCTGGGATGGAAGGAAAAAATAAGTTTGAAAGATGGTATTGAGATGATATACAGAAAATATTCAGAATAGCAGGTGCTGTTTATATTGTGTAACAATTATCATATTCTTTACAGCTGACTAATTGATTTTTTTAGTATCAAATAAAGTCATTGTTCTTTACGAATAGTAAATACTCATCCGGCAGGAATTAATAAATAGTTCAAAATCTCAGTCAGAGTTTCCACATTAAGGATTCTCCAGGAAGAATATGCGGGTTCAATTTTTTATGATTCTTTTTAGCCTGATTGGTCTAAGCCTTAATCTGACAGCTCAAAAGCTAACTGTGGATAACTCTGATTTTTTTTATCAGATTGCTCCGGTGTACGGTTTTAAACAAAGTATACTAAGCCTGACATTTGACGATGGATATATTACACAGTTTACCGTAGCACTTCCACTTTTAAAAGAGAGGAACATTCCTGCAACATTTTACATTATCACTGGCAATATTGACAGCGTGACAAAAAGTATAATCAGCAATAACATTTCAAACGACTATGAGCTCGGATCTCATACTGTTACTCATGCAGATCTGGTCAAAATAGGAATTGAGGATGCCAAAATGGAACTGCTGGATTCACATTCATTTTTGCATAGAAATTTTGGAATGAATGCAGGATTGACTATGAGTTATCCATGGGGTATCTATAATAGTTCAATAAAGCAGATTGTTAAGGGCATATATTTAGCAGCCCGATCGACAGATGTCGGGTATAATTCATTTGACAAGTTTGACAGGTATGCCCTAAAAATGCAAAGTTTTGATAAACGTACCGGAACTTACAGGGCAAATCCCTGGATAGATTTTGCCATTAAGAATCATTTGTGGCTTGTAGAAATGATTCATGGAATTAATAATATAGGTTACTCACCGATCGATTCCAGGGTACTTATCGAGCACCTGGATTATATTGCAAAAGCCAAAGATAAGATCTGGTGCAGCACGATCAGCAATGTAATAAAGTACATGGATGAATCAAATAATACTGAGGTCAAATGCGAATTATGTACAGATTCAGTTTTTCAGTTTCGGATCAACGATTTCCTTGACGACTCAATTTATAACCAACCATTATCTTTTAAGATCAAAGTGCCATCAAGCTGGGACAGTATTACAGTCTCAGATGGTATAAAATTCACCACTGAATACGATAATAAGAGCAAATTCATATTATTTGATGCTCCGCCGGATAACAGGGAAATAACTGTCAGACCGAAATCAATATCTGTCCCGGGAAAAGAATCCGGTATAAGGTTTATTTATATGAGCTCCAATCCTTTTCATGATTACATAAAGTTAACACTGGAAGTATTGGATCAGCAGGATATTGATATTGTACTCTGTGATATAAATGGAAGGTTATTAAGTCATCAGAAAGAGAAAAATGCGATCGGAGTAATTAACCTGAATTTTGATACCTTCGGAGTAAGCACAGGGGTGTATTTTATAAGAGTGAATAGTTCAGGTGGGGGAAAAATAATAAAGAAGGTGGTGAAAATTTAAATTGATGCAAGAACTGTTTCAATCCTTTGTAAGCTTGATTATTAGCGTATTGTAGTATTTGTGAAATCTTTAGATTAAGTCATTTCGCAAACGAAGAAGAAAGATATTTAATTATATTTAAGCTTAATAAAATGAAAGTACTTATCCTGGCTGGTGGATTAGGATCCCGTCTCTCTGAAGAAACTACCATTAAACCAAAGCCGATGGTGGAGATTGGAGGTAAACCAATTTTATGGCATATAATGAAAATTTATTCATTCTATGGATATAATGAATTTATCATTCTTTGCGGATACAAGGGATATCTGATTAAAGAGTATTTTGCCCATTACTTTCTTCATATGGCCGATATGACAATTGATATGACATCCAATACAATAGAGCACCATAATAATCAAGCTGAACCCTGGAAAGTAACCTTAATTGATACGGGCTTGGGAACCATGACGGGAGGAAGAATAAAACGTGGTCAAAAATATGTTGGGAACGAACCATTTATGTTGACATATGGCGATGGAGTGGCAGATATCAATTTAAATGAGCTACTGGCATTTCATAAGAATCATAGGAAGATTATAACCATGACATCTGTACTGCCTGATGGAAAATTTGGTGCAATAAGCATTGATAATTCGAATATGGTTACCAGTTTTCAGGAAAAACCTAAAGGAGATGGCTCCTGGATAAACGGTGGATTCTTTGTATGTGAGCCTGAAGTTTTTGATTATATTAAAGACGACAGCACAGTTTTCGAGAGGGAACCTCTTGAAAACATGGCACATAATGAACAGTTGTTCACATTTAAACATCATGGATTCTGGAAACCAATGGACACTCAACGTGATAAGAACCTTCTGGACGAACTTATTGAAAAAAATAAAGCACCATGGATCAAATGGTAGAAAACTTATTTGACGGATTCTATAAGGGACGAAAAGTTTTCATAACCGGCCATACCGGATTCAAAGGTTCCTGGTTATCGATTCTTCTAAGCAGGCTTGGAGCAGATATATATGGTTATTCTTTAGATCCTCCGACTAAACCTAGTTTATATGAATTAGCAGGTGTTGATAGCCTTTTATCTTCAACGATTGGAGATATCAGGGATTATGGTCTACTGCTAAATACATTAAAAGAGGTTAAACCGGAGGTTATTATCCATATGGCAGCCCAGCCGCTGGTAAAAGAGTCATACAGGAATCCACGCGAAACCTATGAAATTAATGTTATGGGGACTGTCAATTTGCTCGATGCTGTAAGACAAATCCATGGTGTCAGGGCCATTCTTAATGTTACGTCTGATAAATGTTACGAAAACAAAGAGTGGCACTGGGGGTATCGTGAGAATGAGCCAATTGGCGGACATGATCCATATTCAAACTCAAAAGGCTGTTCTGAATTAGTGACATCATCATTTAGAAATTCTTTTTACAATCCAAAAAACTATTCTAATCATGGTGTAGCTTTGGCTACCGGACGTGCCGGAAATGTACTGGGAGGTGGCGATTGGGCTGAAGATCGCCTCGTACCAGATTTTATCCGGGCAATTATGCGAGGAGAGAAATTGAAAATAAGGAGTCCTTATGCTATTCGTCCTTGGCAGCATGTACTGGAGCCCCTCTGGGGCTATCTGTTACTATGCGAAAGGCTCTGTTCAAGGGGGCCTGATTTTGCCGATGCCTGGAACTTTGGTGCAGATGATAAAGATTCTAAAAATGTAGAATGGATAACTCATAGAATTTGTGAGTTATGGGGGAACAATGCTGCCTATGAGATTGACAAAGCACCCCAGCCACATGAAGCCAGTTATCTGAAGTTGGATTGTTCAAAAGCAAAAACATTTTTAGGATGGTATCCGCGGTGGAATATTGAAACTACACTAAATATGCTTGTGAAATGGTACAAAGGATATCAAAGTAATACTGATTTGAGGTTGATTTGTTTAAATCAGATTGAGCAATATTTTTTTGGGGAAAATAATCAGGAATAAATCTATTTTAAAATATGAGTGACTTTAAAACAATCAGGAAGGATATTATTTCAAAAACTATTGAGTATTACAATGCAAAATTTGCAAAAACTGATTTTGTTCCCGGAAAATCCAGAATAAATTATGCGGGAAGAGTATTTGATCAGGCAGAACTGGTCAATGCTGTGGAAGCTTCACTGGATTTCTGGCTAACAGAGGGCAGATTCTCAGAATCTTTTACTGAAAAGATCAGTGAGTTTCTGGGAGTTGAACATGTGCTTCTCACTAATTCCGGGTCTTCTGCCAACCTGCTTGCCTTTTCTGCATTAACATCGGAAAAACTTGGAGAGAAAAGACTTAGACCAGGTGATGAAGTAATTTCTGTGGCTGCAGGATTCCCCGCAACCGTGACTCCAATTATTCAACATGGTCTGATTCCGGTATTTGTAGATGTGACAATTCCTACCTATAACATTGATGTAGAGATGATGCGTAAAGCAATTTCTTCAAAAACCCGTTGTATTTTTATTGCTCACACACTTGGTAATCCGTTTAATATTTCAGCAGTATTGAAATTGGCAAGCGAATTCAATTTATGGGTCATTGAAGACAATTGTGATGCTTTTGGCAGTGAGTATCAGGGAAAAAAGACAGGTACTTTCGGTCATATTTCAACCATCTCATTTTACCCAGCTCATCACATTACAACAGGTGAGGGAGGGGCAATTTGTACTAATGATTCACAATTGGCAGGAATTGTCCGTGCTTTTCGTGATTGGGGGCGGGATTGTTATTGCACCGGTGGTGAAAACAATACATGTGGTAAGCGTTTCTCTCAACAGTTTGGAAATCTGCCCTTGGGCTTCGATCATAAATATGTTTATTCAGAAATTGGATATAATCTGAAAATGACCGACATTCAAGCGGCAATAGGATCGGCCCAGATCGATAAACTGCCAGAATTCTGCAATGCAAGAAAAGAAAACTTTAAGGAGTGGAGCAGGATTTTCTCTAAATATCCCGGTCATTTTATTCTTCCGGAAGCGACTGAAAATTCTGACCCTGCATGGTTTGCTTTCATAGTGACATTAAAAGAAGAAACCCGGCTAAAAAGAGATGATATTACACGTCACTTTGATGCTAATTTTATAGAAACCCGAAATCTTTTTGCAGGTAATTTAACAAAACAACCGGGTTTTATAAATCAGAAATTTAAAATTGCTGATAATTTGCACAATACTGATTACATTATGAATAATACATTTTTTCTCGGTACTTATCCCGGATTAGAAAAAGAAATGTTTGATTTTGTAGAAAAAATCTTACAAGCATATATGATGGGTATCAGTTAATATAGACTGGTATTCATTTAATATTCTCCAGATGCAAGTCAAAAAATACCGATCTGAATTAGTTTCAATCCAAAATCCATTAGCGGGAATCATCAGATTAGAATTTAAATCTTTAGATGGAAAATTTAGATATCATCCGGGTCAATTTCTGCATATTGCTATTGATCCTGATTATGATGGAATTGGTCAATGGCCTGAATCTCGCTGCTTTTCAATGCAAAGCAATCCGGATGAAGAAAATATAGGAATTACCTTCGCAGTAAAAGGAAGGTTTACACAGCTTATGAAAGACAACCTGAAATTAGGATCTGAAGTCTGGCTTAAGCTGCCATATGGTGACCTTTTTACACAACATCATAATAAAGTGAATACTGTTTTTATTGCAGGTGGAACAGGTATTACCCCATTTTTATCTCTGTTCACTCACGATTCTTTCAGGAAGTATACTAATCCTCGTATCTATCTGGGATTTCGTTCGAAAGCATTTAATATTTATGTTGAAGAGTTAAGAAATGTGAAAAGGTGTGAGCAAAAAATATTCTATCAGAATGACGAGGGTCCTATTGATATCAACCAAATATTTTCTGAGAATGGAACAGGAAGTGATTATTTTATTTCAGGTCCGCCATTGATGATAAAAAACTTCAAACAAAGCCTTTCTGAGAGTGGACTGTCGGCTAGCCAAATATTAACAGATGACTGGGAATAAAATTATTCTTGAAGATTTAGAACAAATAATTGGTTCCAACCTGAATTGGTCAGTTTTTACAGGTAAGACCGTACTGATTACAGGTGCTAATGGCTTTTTGCCGGCCTATATGGTTGAGACATTACTATTTCTTGAATATCAAGGTATTATAAAAAATGTGAGGGTTCTTGCTCTGGTCAGAAATATTGAGAAAGCAAGGACACGATTTAAGTATTATTTGAATAATCAAAATCTGGAATTTATTCTTCAGGATGTGTGTGATCCAATATATATCGAAGAGAAAATTGATTTTATCATTCATGCTGCCAGCCAGGCAAGCCCAAAATATTATGGAATAGATCCTGTCGGGACCCTCTCTGCTAATATTTTGGGTACAATTAATATGATGAAACTGGCACAAACTCATTCTATTGAATCATTCTTATATTTCAGCTCAAGTGAGGTATATGGTAATCTTGAGAATTCTAAAATTCCTACTACTGAAGTAGACTACGGATACCTGGATCCTACAAATATCCGATCATGTTATGCTGAAGGCAAGCGGATGGGAGAAACAATTTGCGTTTCCTGGTTGCATCAGTTTGGAATTCCCTCAAAAATTATAAGACCCTTTCATACCTATGGCCCTTGTATGGCACTCGATGATGGACGTGTTTATGCTGATTTTATTGCCGATATCGTACTTAACAGGAATATAGTTATGAAGAGCGATGGTAAGGCAAGAAGAACATTCTGCTACTTATCAGATGCAACAATTGCTTCTTTTATGATTCTGCTTAATGGTAAAAATGGGGAGGCGTATAATGTAGGTAACTCTGATTGTGAAATCAGCGTAATTCAACTGGCCCGAAAGCTGGTAAAATTATTCCCCGAAAGAAAACTTAAAGTAGTAGTAAACGAAATCCAAAATTCAGGCTATCTAAAAAGCAAAGTATTAAGAAATTGTCCCGACTTATCCAAAATTAAAAAGTTGGGATGGATCCCTACTGTTAATATTGACAATGGATTTCACAGAACCGTTTTGAGTTACATAAATTGAATGCTCAATTTCTGATCATTTCATTCTGCTTTACAAGAAAATGGCAGTAACATTAGCTTACCTAAGTAATCATGAATTCATATCATAATTATGATAAATACAATTGAAGTTGCAAAAGAAATTAGAAGATTAAGCTTGAAAATGGTGTATGAAGCAAGAGCTTCACATATCGCCGGAGCTTTGTCGATGGCTGATATTTTGGCCGTTCTTTACAGTGACTTTATCAAAATAGACCATGCAATTCCAGATAATCCTGATCGTGACAGATTTCTGCTTTCAAAAGGACATGCATGTACCGGCTTATATGCAATTCTGGCAATAAAAGGCTTTTTCCCAATTGATGAATTATCAAATTATGGAAAAGATGGGAGTCTTTTTATCTCCCACACTAACCATTTGATTCCTGGTGTAGAGATTTCTGCTGGTAGCTTAGGGCACGCCCTCCCTGTCAGTTGTGGTCTTGCATTGGCAGCCAAACGAAAAAAGGCAGGGTGGAAAACCTTCTGCTTAATAAGCGATGGTGAATTGGATGAAGGATCTAACTGGGAATCAATACTTTTAGCGCCACAGTTGAAATTGGATAATCTTACACTCATAGTAGATTATAATAAAATTCAAAGTCTTGGATTTGTGAAAGATGTAATTGACTTAAATTCTTTAAATGAAAAATTTAAAGCATTCCGATGGGAAACATTTGAAGTAGATGGTCACGATCATGAGGCGCTCAAACGTGTTTTTAAGAACTCCCAGGATCAGAATAATAAACCAAAAGTAATTATTGCTCATACTATTAAAGGGAAAGGAATTTCCTTTATGGAAGACAAATTGCTATGGCATTATAAGTCACCAACTAAAGATCAATTCTACTCAGCCATAAATGAAATTAATAATTTATGAGAACTGCATTTATCACTCAACTAATAGAAGAAGCTAAAATAAACGAAAAGATTTTTTTGTTAGTTGGCGATCTTGGATTTAGTGTCGTAGAACCTTATTCCGAGTTATTTCCTGACAGATATCTTAATGTAGGTATAGCAGAACAGAACATGGCAGGAATAGCTTCAGGTCTGGCTATGGAAGGATACTGCGTATTTATTTATTCAATAGGCAATTTCCCAACTTTACGATGCATGGAGCAAATCAGGTATGATATCTGTTACCATAATCTTAATGTCAAAATTGTTGCTGTTGGAGGCGGTTTTGCCTATGGACCACTGGGACCATCACATCATGCCACAGAGGAAATTGGGATGCTTCGTACTATTCCTAATTTAGTAGTAAGTGCACCAGGCGACCCTGTTGAGGCAAAAGCCGTTACTACTTTTGCAGTAAATATGGCTGGCCCTTTTTATATACGCATTGGAAAAGCGGGTGAACCAATCGTGCATAAGGAAAAAATAGATATGAAACTATCATTGGGAGAAATTCTCAAGGTTAGAAATAGTGGAGACACTGCTGTATTTTCTACCGGAGCTATGCTAAAATATGTCGTTGATTTTGTAGAACAAAATAATATTTCAGCTTCAATATTTAGTTTCCCATTTATAAAACCTATTAATAAAAAATCTTTAGCCGATATTTTCAATTCATATAAGAGAATTATTACGATTGAAGAACATCAGGCACAGGGTGGATTTGGCAGCGCTATTCTTGAAATCCTGAATGATCTTAAAGAGGAAAAAATGATTTCCCAACAACCTTCTGTAAAAAGACTGGCAATCCCCGACAAATTTTATTCAGTTGCCGGTTCACAAAATTATCTTAGAAGTCTGGCTGGTTTGGAATTACATAAAGAATTTTTTATTTAACACGTCCGTACTAATCACTGAAAGGTTTTTCACAAATTATGCAATCCAGGCTTTGCTGCAGGGAAATAAAGAATGAGGAACGGCAGAAATGTTTACTATTGTATATTTGATGAAAGATCTTATAAAAAGCATTGCATCTAAGATTGGAATTGACAAGGCCATTGTGTTCACTGCTTCTTCCAGTATTTTTGGAGCATTCGGAAGTATCATTTCCGTAATATTAGTAGTAAAGTGTTTATCAAGTGTGGAACAAGGGTTTTACTATACTTTCGGAAGTATCGTCGCAATTCAGATATTCTTTGAACTGGGATTAAATGGTATAATTACTCAATATGTGGCGCATGAGGCATCTAACCTGCAATGGGAGAACACTAGTTCATTAAATGGTGAAACAAAGTATTTATCAAGGTTATCATCACTGTTGCATTTTAGTGTAAAATGGTATCTTAGTTTTGCTGTTCTGCTGGTAATCTCGTTAATGGTGATTGGTACTGTTTTTTTTACCAGGTATGATACAACCAATGGAGCCGTCAGCTGGTTTGTTCCATGGATTATTCTTGCTATTGGAACCAGTTGTAATTTAATCATTTCACCAATTTTAGCATTTTTAATAGGGTTAGGGAAAGTTAAAGAAATTGCGAAAATTCAACTTATACAACAGGTTTTTAGATTATCATTTGTTTGGGTAAGCCTGATTTTTGGAGCAAAAATGTTTGTTCTTGGAATAAGTAGTTTTATTGGAGCATTAGTTGTGATTATAATTATTTCAGCCAGATATCTGAAGTTATTGAAAAATATCTGGGCTACAATAATAGTTGAAAAGGTTAATTATCGTAAAGAGATTTTTCCATATCAATGGAAAATTGCTTTGAGTTGGATAAGCGGGTATTTTATATTCCAGCTTTTTAACCCTGTATTATTTGCAACTGAGGGTCCTGTAGTTGCAGGCCAGATGGGGATGACACTTGCAGCTTTAAATGGAATATTGTCTCTTTCATTGGGATGGATGACCACCAAAATACCATTATTCTCAGGATTAATTGCTCAGAAGGAATTTAATAGGTTAGATAATGTTTTTACAAGAACTCTGAAACAATCTGCTTTAATTAATATTGCGGCATTACTGCTTTTAGCTTTTTTTATATTTATAATCAGGTATTATAATTTAGAGCTAAGCGGAAAGGCACTTGGCAATCGTTTTCTGACTTATATCCCTATGACATTAATGATGGTTCCTATATTTCTTAATCAGCTCATTGCCTCATGGGCAACTTATCTCAGGTGCCATAAAAAAGAGCCATTTTTAGTTTTTTCGATTTCAGGCGGAATCGCATGTTCATTATCAACTATTTTGCTTGGTAAATATTTTGGAGTCATCGGAATCACATTAGGATATTGCCTGATTACTATTTGTCTTGTACCATGGGCATATTTTATCTTTAAAACCAAAAGAGCAGAATGGCACGAACCAGTTCTGATCAGTTAGACCTCTATTAAACTTATAAAGTTGGGGAATAAAATTATATAAACTTTTTAAGTACTAAGATTTTAGGCATGAATTTAAAATAAATGGGGAATAATATAATTCTATCTATCTGCATACCTACGTTTAACAGATCTGATTATCTTGAATCAACAATTCTATCGATAGTTAACCAGGCCAGATTTCAGCAAACAAGTGATGTGGAAATTATTATTTCCGATAATTTTTCCAATGATGATACCAGCAAAATCTCGTTGGGGTTTGTTGAAAAATATGGTGAAAAAGTCAGATATTACAGAAATGATAAAAACATTGCAGATGCTAATTTTGAAAAGGTACTATCCTATGGAAAAGGGTTGTTTCTTAAACTGAACAATGATACTTTAAAACATCAAGACGGCTCACTTGATAATCTACTGCAAACAATTACTGAAAATAAGGAAACCCGGAATATTTTGTTTTTTTCAAATGGCGCACTCAACATTGATCATACCATTATTTGTGATGATTTGAATTCATTTGTTAAAAATGTATCGTTTTTTTCAACCTGGATCGGAGCATTTGGTATTTGGAGATACGATTTCGAACACATAAAAGATTTCAGTCGTTTTTCAAATAATCAATTAGTTCAAACAGATGTTCTTTTTAGACTTTTTCAGTATAAAAAACCTGCTATAATAAATAACAAAGAGTTATTTATATCAATACGCCCAAACACTAAAGGAGGATATGATTTAATAAGAGTATTTCTAGACAACTATATTTTCTTGCTTAACGAACAAATTAAGATTGGATTGTTAACAAAGAAAATTGTTAAAAATGAAAAGAAAAAATTGTTACTCAATCATATATGTTATTATATGGTGAATACAAAATTAAATCCCGAACAATATACTTTTTTACATAATGATTTTTTTAAGAAAATATTTAGACACTATAAAAATAATATATTGACATTATTTCTCTTTATGCTTAAATACAATACATTACTCATGAGATCTTATTTTAAAAAAGAAAAATAAACTATGAAAAAAAAATCTGTTTTAGGTTTTACGAATTTTTTATCTTTTCTATATTCTTTTAAACTACATCTTTATATTAAAAATGAAACAATTAAAATTCATTCAAGGTCTGTTTCAAAGCTTTTTAAATTTTGTGGTACAAATCCTCATATAGAGTATCCATTAGTCTTAAATGGAGCAAAATACATCACAATAGGAGATAATTTTATTAGCAATGCAAGGTTGAGATTGGATGCTTTTATGTTCGAGGGCAAAGAACCTAAAATTATAATAGGCAATAATGTGAATATAAATTTTGATTGCCATATCGGGGCCATCAATGAAATAAGAATCGGTGATAATGTATTGATTGCCAGTAAGGTATTTATATCTGATCATTCACATGGCGACACTAGTACAGAACATATGAATATTGCTCCATTAAAGAGGCCGGTTGTTTCAACCGGACCTATTATAATCAACAACAATGTCTGGATAGGTGAAGGAGCATCAATTTTAGCGAATATAACAATTGGTGAAAGTGCAATAGTCGGTACTAATGCCGTTGTGACAAAAGATGTACCTCCTTTTGCTGTAGTTGGAGGTGTCCCGGCAAAAATATTAAAGCATAATAAAAAATAAGCTTCGTAAATCGTATGGATAAATTCATTAGAATATTAACCTTATTTCATAACTGAAGTGTCTATAGCGGGAGTTATAGTTTTATATAATCCAGACAATAGCGTCTGGAATAATATCAATACCTATTTAAGTGAAGTTAATGTATTATATGCTGTAGATAATTCTGATGTTCTTAATATTGAATTAGTCGATCTTTTAAAGAATAATCCAAAAATAAAATATTCAAACAATGGCAGAAACCTGGGAATTGCTTCAGCATTGAATGTTGGAGCTAAATTAGCTTTAGAAAAAAATTATGAATGGTTACTTACCATGGATCAGGATTCCAGTTTCATCGACAATTCTTATTTCAAAATATTTGATGAACATGAAAATAAAGATCGTCTTGCGTTATTTAGTCCAACTCATGTTCAATCAAAAAATGGTATTGAAGGAAATGTAAAAAAATCATTTGTCTCTATTGTAATGACATCCGGGAATGTTTTAAATCTTAATGCATTTTCTATTATCGGAGGTTTTAATGAAAAACTTTTCATCGATGAAATTGATCATGATTATTGTTTGAGAGCTATATTGAAAGGCTATAATATCATTCAATGTAACATTGAACTTAAGCATAAGCTCGGAAATCCTGTTTACAAAAATGGTCGGGAAATTACTATTCACAACAACTCAAGAATTTACTATATAACCAGAAATAATTTATATATCTGGAAGAAATATAGCCTTAAATTTCCAACTCTGGTCCTCAAACGAATTCGTTGGTATTTCGAATATGCATATAATAATTTGTATTATTCAAAAAATAAAACTACAACATTGAATTACATGTTTAAGGGAATTTCTCATTTTATAAGAGGAAGATATGGTCAATTGTAAGATATCTGTTGCAATAGCTTCTTATAATGGAGGTGAGTATCTTAAAGATCAACTGGAATCGATTTATGCACAATCATTATTACCCGATGAGATTGTTATTTGTGATGATTGTTCGGTAGATAATACTATAGATATATTAGTTCATTATAAAGAAAAACATGGCTTAAAATATTTTATTAACGATAAAAACCTCGGGTTTGTTAAAAACTTTGAAAAAGCTATAAGTTTATGTTCAGGTGAATATATTGCATTGTCGGACCAGGATGATGTGTGGATGTCCGGTAAAATTGAAGCACTTTACAACGGGATGGTGACTGAAGAAAATAAAAACCCTGACTTACCAATTCTTGTTCACCACGATGTTTTTGTCGTCGATGAAAATTTAAAGAACACCCGCACCCGGTTTATTAATAGCAAAGGAAGTAGTTCAGGTTTGAAAAACTTATTATTTGGTAATCCAAAAGTTCAGGGGGCCTCGATAATGATGAACCGAGCTTTAAAGGAAATATGTTTCCCACTGCCTGACAGCGTACCTCTTCATGATTTGTATATTTCATTTGTCACAGAATGCTTCGGAGTGAGGAGATATATCTCTGAACCCTTGTCACTTTATCGTCAACACACTAATAATCAAATCGGAATAAATTCATTTTCTGTCTTAAAAAGAGTAAGGAATTATTTCAAAAAACAAATCGTTATTGCAGATGAAAGTGAGAAAATAACTTTGTTAATCTTTGAGAATAAATTTAAGGAAAAGCTTTGTGACTCAGACAAAGAAATAATAAGAGACTATTTTCAAGTAGTTGACAAAGAAATCAGTCTTACTTTTAAAATATCCAAGGTTTTAAAGAATGGATTCAATAGTAACGGTTCGGTATTTAAATTGATTTTGAAAATTGCAAATAGCAATTCAAAAAGAATGGTATGAGGAAATATTTAGCCACATCTGATAAAATATTATCTTTCACACTGTCAGTATTCGTTTTTATATTGTTAGTTGATCCCACTAATTCAATATTAAAATTAAAGAATATTGTTTTTGTAGTTTTTGTAGCATTAAGTGCCTTGCATTATCCAAAAGTTAAGATTTACGCAGTGCTGATTATAGTGGCCGTATATTTTATTATTGTTATATCTTTTATTTCAGGATATGTAGCTGTTTACCAGTTTGATTATTCTTTTACCCTAGGTATCTTAAAAGGTTTTAGTTCATTAATACTTCTGTTTTGGATCGATAAATACCGAATTATTGACAAACTGACTTTCCCTTCACTTGTCATTTGCGTTATAGTAATTTATACTTCAATTGTTTTTTTCTATAAACCATACTTATTCAATGCTTTATATACTTTTTTCATAAAGCATGATACTACAATGATGACTGGTAGGCGCTCATTTTTAGGAAGAGAGTTTGTGTCTTTTTTTTATAAGTCTCTTCCTGTTTTAATAGTCCCGGCGTCGATATATACTTATAAATGTGTTAATGGGCAAGGTGCAGGCAGAAAGTATTTTATAATGATGTCATTGTTGCTTATAACACTTTTTTTGGGAGGCACCAGGGCATGTATGTTAGCGGTCGTTTTAATTTTTGCATTCAATCTTTTACTAAGGTTATCGCATTCTGATGTTGGTAAATTACTACTCATCCCGATCTTTGTGACGTTTTTATTAGTATTTAGTGTTTTGATTTTTTCATTAATATCAGAAAAAAGTGAAGCCTCAAATAAAGTTAAATTTGCGAATCTCGATTCATATTCAGAACTGCTGATAAAACATCCCACCATTCTTTTATCAGGGCAGGGAGCCGGCAGTATATTTTATTCCAAAGGCAGGCGTTCGATGGTAGTACAAACTGAATGGAGTTATCTCGAAATTCTAAGGATGTTTGGAATAATCGGTGCCGCTGTCATTATCATTCTGTTTTTTTACCCTCTTTTTCTAATATATAAAAAAAGGAAAATACTGGAGTTGTGGATTCCTGTGTTTGTAGGTTACATGTTTTATCTTTTTGTTGGTGGCACTAATCCACTCTTGCTGGGATCGACAGGTATGCTTGTATTGTTATCTGCGTATTCTTACGCATTGAATCCATCTTATGAGATGAAGGAATGTTAACAGACAAAGTATCAATTCTTCTCTCCACATATAACAGTGAAGCCTTTTTACAGGACCAAATAAACTCTGTTTTAACACAAACAATTAAAGATTGGGTATTATATATCAGAGACGACGGATCAACAGATAATACCATTTCTATTATTGATAATTATTGTAAACAGTATGATAACATTGTTTTTTGCAGAGATGGATTATCAAATTTAGGCGCAAAGAATAGCTTCATGACACTGCTATCTCAGGTGGATTCAACTTATTACATGTTTTGCGATCATGATGATGTGTGGTTGCCATTTAAGATTGAAAAAACTCTTAACAAAATGATAGAAACTGAATCTATTAATCCACTTAAACCTATCCTGATTTTTACTGATTTGAAGATTGTTGATGATAAACTGAACATATTGGATAATTCAATGTGGAGATATCAGAAAACGAACCCTAATCATTCCAAAGATGTTTATTTATTGTCAATTTCAAACCCGGTAACAGGTTGTACAATAATGATTAACCAGAGGGCAAAGGAGATATCTTTACCTATGTCGTCAAAATCTTTGATGCATGATCTATGGATTGCTTTGAAGGTTTCACATTATGGTTTTGTGGATTTTATTGATGAACCTACAGTTCTGTACAGGCAACATGGTAATAATGTAATCGGGGCGAAAAGAACAAATATTAAGTACTATTATTTCAGACTGGCTCAATTACCTGGAGTAATGAGAGATAATATTAAACTAAACCAAATGATAAATTCTCTCGGTTTCAGAATAAATCATTTTAAGCGTTTACTTTTAAAAATGAAGATAGTAACGGAAAAACTATTTCTTGTATGAAAGTAACAATATGTATTTCAACTTTTAATGGCCAGTTATTCTTTGATGAACAGATCGAGAGTATTTTAAATCAAACGTATAGAAATTTTGATATACTTATTCGCGACGATGGGTCGACCGATTTTGATTTTATTGAAAAATTGAAAAGATACGAAAAACAATATAAACAGGTAAAATTATTACTAAAAGAGAATATAGGAGTAAGCAGAAGTTTTTTTGAATTATTGAACACATGTCCATTAAACTCTGATCTGGTTATTTTAGCTGATCAGGATGATGTATGGCTACAATCAAGAATAGAAAATACAGTTAAATTCATTGAATATCAAAACACTCATTCTCCATTATTATGCTCCTGCGGTTTTGAATATGTCGATGAAGATCTCAATTTTATCAGCCGCTCGCCAATTTATAAACACATTGGATTCACTAATGCCCTGGTTCAAAATCTCATACCTGGGTGCACAATTTGCATAAATAATGCCGCCTTAAAAATTCTTCAGTTGTATACTCCTAAAAAAGCAGTAATTCACGATTGGTGGATGTATCTGGCTATATCAGCAACTGGTAAAGTATTTCAGGAATCTAATGTCTCTGTTAAATACAGACAGCATCGTTTTAATGTATTAGGCGGAACAACTTCGTTCATTGAAAAAAATCAAAGAAGGTTAAAGCGTAAGCTAAACACTTTGATCTATAAAGTGTATGATCAGGTTCAGGAGTTTAAATCTAATTATCAGGATCTGATATCAGATGTAAATAAAAATAAGATTGAACGATTTTTAAAATCGGCTGATGATTTTTCTTCAAAATTTTTTTTCTTGTTTGATTTTAAAACAGTTAGAAGGGAAAAATTGCTGGACAATTTATTATTAAAAATTGTGATTATATTTTCAGGAAGTAAAAAATCTAATACTTAGTTTGTGAAAGTCGCTATAACCGGGGCAACTGGTTTTATTGGAAGAGAATTAGTTTTTAAGCATTTGGAATGCGGTAATTCAGTTAAAATCCTTACACGCAAAAATAAGGATCAATTAACTTTTCCAGTTGAGGTGCAGGTTGTAAATGGCGATTTATCTGACGCTGGTGATTCTTTACCTTCCTTTGTAAAAGGTGTTGATGTTCTTTATCACTGTGCTGCCGAAATTCTTGATGAATCAAAAATGTTTAAGATAAATGTAATTGGCACACAGAATCTGGTCAATGCGTCCACTGGTATTATTAAACACTGGGTCCAACTTAGCAGCACAGGTGTCTATGGGAAAATTAAAAGTGGACTTATTACGGAAAGAATTCATCCTTATCCTTACAATAATTATGAAATTACCAAGTTAAAATCTGATGAAATTGTAGAAAAAGCAGGCTTGGATAATAAGTTTACTTATACAATATTGAGACCATCCAATGTTTTTGGAAAAGGAATGAAAAACCAATCGCTTCTGCAAATGATAAAAATAATTGACAAAGGATTTTTTGCATTTATAGGGAAGGAAGGAGCATCAGCAAATTTTATTCCGGTTGAGAATGTTGTAACTGCGTTAGTATTATGTGGTCAAGCTCAAAATGCCAAAGGGAAAACTTATATTCTTTCTGACCGGGTTACGATTGAACTCTTTGTTTCTACTATATGCAATGCTCTGAATAAACCGATTCCTAAAATCAGATTATCAAAATATCTGGTAAAATTATTCACTGCTGTTGGACAATATATTCCACATTACCCGTTAACCAGCAGCCGTATCGAAGCTCTCACAAACTCTCATGTTTATAGCCCAGAGCTGATCATGAACGAATTAAATTATCATCATGATCTAACATTGGAAGAAGGAATCTTTAAATTGGTGCAATACTATAAAAGCATGAAAAAATTCTAATTATTGATAGCAAATGTCTAGAAATAAAATTGCTATAATAACTTCAAGTCCCAGTACTGTATTCGTTTTTTTACAAAATCATATAAAGTATTTGTCGTCAGAATTTGATGTATATGTGATTTCGAATATTCATGGCGAGAATGAACAGGCAAACCTCAAGATAGTTATAGATCAAAATGTTTATAAACAAGTAGAAAAAAATGCAGTTTTCATTCATGTCGCGATTGTAAGAAGAATTTCAATCTTTCACGATATAAAAACAATCATTTCACTATTTAAAATCTTTAGAGGACACGAATTCAGTTCCGTTCATTCAATTACTTCAAAAGTTGGAATATTGGTTATGATTTCAGCATTCCTGTCAGGTATCAATAACCGGTTTCATACTTATACCGGACAGGTTTGGGCAAATATGACAGGAATAAAGCGTTTCTTTTTTAAGCTATTAGACAAAATAATCGGAGTTTTATGCACAAGTTGCTTTGCAGACAGCAAATCGCAAATGTATTTTTTGGTGCAGGAGAAAGTTGTAAGCAAAAAGAAAATATCTGTATTAGGCGAGGGTTCCATCAGCGGGGTTGATCTGAACCGTTTCCACCCTGATAAAAATATTCGCAACAAAATGAGAGAGAAATTATCCATACATGATGATGAAATTGTTTTCCTGCTTTTATGCAGATTGACAAAAGACAAAGGAGTTATTGACTTAGCTAAGGCGTTTTCACAGATTGTCAAAGAGCTGAATTGTACTCTGCTTATTGTTGGACCTGATGAAGAAAACATAAAAGGTGAGATAAAATTAATTATAGGATTTGAATATTCTCAAAAACTTATATTTCAGGGATTTACAGAATGTCATGAAAGATTCTTAAATACTTCGGATATTCTTTGTTTGCCCAGTTACAGGGAAGGATTTGGAACGGTTATTATTGATGCTGCTGCTACAGGGATACCTTCAATAGGTTCTGATATTTATGGAATAAGAGATGCTATCGATGATGGATCAACCGGTATTCTTCATAAACCCGGAGATATTGCTTCAATATATACTTCAATGCACAGACTGGCAACTGATAAATTATTACGGGAACAGATGGGAGAAGCAGCTCTAAAACGAGTTAGAAACAGTTTTACAATGGAAGAAATCTCAAAAGCATGGTTAACTGAGTACAATGAAAAAGTCGGAATTAAGAGATAAGAAGTCTTTGAAAATTTATGGGATATACATAAAACCGGTATTTGATATCGTTCTTGCATTTTTATTAAGTTTATTATTACTGCCCATAATATTTATAATTTGGTTCATAGTTTACATTAAGTTTGGTAGTCCTGTTCTGTATTATCAAAGTAGGCCTGGTAAAAATGGAAAATTATTTAGTATTTATAAATTCCGGACAATGACAAATGAGAAGAATTCAGAGGGTATCTTGTTATCCGATAGTGAAAGACTCACAATTTTTGGTCAATTTTTACGTAAAACAAGTCTGGATGAAATTCCGCAATTATTTAATGTCATAAAAGGGGATTTAAGCTTTGTAGGACCAAGACCTTTGTTGGTTGAATATTTACCGCTTTACAACGATTTGCAAAAAAAAAGGCATAATCTTAAACCTGGAATTACCGGTTGGGCTCAAGTTAATGGAAGAAATGCAATAACATGGGAAGACAAATTCAGACTTGATATATATTATATTGAAAATGTATCCTTTGTATTGGATATGAGAATACTTTTCAAAACATTTCTAAGAGTTATAAAAAGATCTGATATTAATAATGTACATGGCGAAACAATGGAAAAGTTTAAAGGAAATAAATGAATATTCTTATTTCATCAGCAGGCAGGAGGGTTTCCCTCGTCAGGGCTTTTAAAAAAGAGCTGAATAAATGCTTCGCGGATAGTAAAGTTCTAACAGTTGATTATAAACCTGAATTATCTCCTGCTTGCCGTGATTCGGATGGTTATTTTCAGGTCCCCAGGGTTACGGACCCGCTATATGTGAGCAAAATAATTGAAATTTGTACTGCAAACAATATAAAAATAGTAATTCCTACTATAGATATTGAATTAATCATGCTTGCAGAAAATATTGCCACATTAAAAGAAAAAGGTATCATTCCTATTATTTCTTCAATCGATGTCATTTCTATGTGCAGAGATAAAAGAAAAACACATGAGTACTTCGATTCCATAGGATTTCCAAGAGCTATGGATATTGATCCTGAAAATCCGCATTTTCCGATTTTTGTAAAACCTTTTGATGGGAGCAGTAGCATCGGAGTAAATACCATTGAGAACAAAAGTCAGCTTAGTGACTCATTAATTAACAATAGACAAATGATGTTTCTGGAATATTTAAGTCCGAAACTATATGTTGAGTTTACGATAGATTTATACTTTGATAAAAACCATTATTTAAAATGTGCAGTCCCGAGAGAAAGAATTGAGATCAGAACCGGAGAAGTAAGCAAAGGTGTAACAAGAAAAACTGACTTGTATAAACTTGTTTGTTCTAAGTTCTCATACTGTCCTGGCTTTATTGGATGTATAACATTACAGGTTTTTAAAAACAGGTTATCCGACGAAATATTTGGAATTGAAATAAATCCACGGTTTGGTGGAGGTTATCCTCTATCATATTTGGCAAAAGCAAATTTTCCTGAAATGATTATAAAGGAATACTTATTTAACGAAGAAATCCCGTTTTTTGATAATTGGGTCGAAAACTTGCTTATGTTACGTTTTGATGATGAAATTCTGGTTTATGATTATAAAGGCGACAAATAGAACATGTTTTGTATTTGATCTGGATGATACACTTTATCATGAGATAGATTTTTTAAAATCTGCTTTTACATTCATTGCCAGAGATTTAGAACCTGACTCTCATTTCCATCTATTCGAAGAAATGTTATATATATTCAAAACGGGCGGTAACGCTTTTGAATACGTCATAAATAGATTCCCCGATAAGAACTTAAGAGTAGATACGCTCCTCGATACTTATAGAAGTCATATTCCTCAAATATCATTGAAGGAGGGAGTATTGAAAATGTTAATCAGCATCAAAGAAAAGAGCGGAAGAACGGGTATAATAACAAATGGAAGAAAAATTACCCAGCATAATAAAATTAAGGCACTCGGATTAGATAAGTTAATTGATGAAATTATTATTTCAGAGGAATTTGGGGTCGGAAAACCTGATGAAGCTGTTTATAAATATTTCCAAAAAAATGATTCTCAGGGTCAATTTTACTATTTTGGAGACAACTTTAAGATTGATTTTTTAGCACCCAAAAAGCTGCATTGGTGCTGTATTGGTGTATTAGATGATGGCAATATTCATATGCCTGATATGACAATATTTTCTCAGGAATACGTACCTCATTTATTTATCAGGGAATTTACAGAAATTGAAATTATTTAAAAATGGAAAAAAGAATTTGGTTATCCTCACCGCACATGAGTGGGGGGGAGATTAAATACGTTAATGAGGCATTCGAGTCAAATTGGGTAGCTCCATTGGGGCCAAATGTTGATAATTTTGAACTGGAACTTGGACGCTTTCTATCGGTAAAAAGCGTAACCGCCTTGTCTTCCGGGACTTCTGCAATACATCTTGCACTGATTATATTAGGTGTGAAACCTGGTGATGAAGTAATAGCTTCTTCTTTTACTTTTTCAGCTACAATCAATCCAATTGCATATCTGGGTGCTACACCAATTCTAATTGATTCTGAGGAAGAAAGCTGGAATATGAGTCCTGAATTATTGGAAAAAGCTATTATTGACAGGTTATCAAAAGGTAAAAAGCCTCGGTCAATTATTGTTGTGCATTTGTATGGAATGCCATCAAAAATTATTGAATTATTATCTATTGCTAAAAAATATGAAATACCTGTGATTGAAGATGCTGCAGAAGCATTGGGAAGTAAAGTTGGAGGTAAGTCATGCGGAACTTTTGGAGAGATTGGAATATTGTCATTCAATGGAAACAAGATTATTACTACATCGGGAGGTGGTGCATTGGTTTCTGATAATATTGAATATGTAAATAACGCCAGATTCCTGGCCACTCAGGCACGGGATAAAGCGCCTCATTATCAACACTCACAAATTGGGTATAATTATAGGATGAGTAATGTTTTAGCTGGAATTGGCAGGGGGCAGCTTGAAATTATTGAAGAACGAATTGCAAAAAGAAGATCAATTTTTGATTTTTATAATAAGAATTTAGGTCAGGCGAATGGTATTTCTTTTTTACCTGAAAAGTCTTCAGCCTTTTCAAACAGATGGTTGACTACGATACTGGTGGATCCATCAAGGACCAGAGGAATTTCATGCGAAGATATTCATAAGGCTTTAGAGGCAGAAAATATTGAAACAAGGCCTTTATGGAAACCAATGCATTTGCAGCCGATATTTGAAAATTGTCCATCATACACAAATGGTGTCTCTGAAAGACTGTTTAATTTAGGATTGTGTCTTCCTTCCGGTTCTAATATGAGCGATGAGGAATTAGATAGAATTTTATTCCACCTTAAAAAGGTTTTATCACTTTAGCTCTATGATCAGATTCCTGTTTTTCCCTTGTGAATCTTTCATCACGAGAATATTGATAACGATATGAAGTTTTTTACTCATACTAAAATAGAAAATTATAAAATTGAGATTTTTTTTATAAATCTGATAATCTTTTTTTATCTGTTTAGAACAGTTATCCCGTTTTTAAAATTTCCATTTCTGCTTTTATATTTAGTCTTTACATGTTATGTGATTATTACTTACAATAAAAAAATATTAACGTTACTTTCAAAGTTTGTCCGTGATTACTATTTGCCGCTTGGTTTAGCCATTATACTTATCGCTTCATTTCTGTTTTCAGTTAAGATTTATTTGACGATTTTTAAAGATGTCGTTAATCTTGTAATCTTATTGTCAGTATTCTTCATTTCGAGTCTTCTCGTTCCAGGGAGAAAGGAATTGAAATTTTTCGTAATAACTCAGGCATATCTCATTGTCTTGTTTGCATCGATTATAGCAATAATGGGAATACTGGATTTATTTAATATTATTACATATAATGGGTACTCTCCATTAAATGAGATACATGATATTTCTTCCGAAACCCTTGCTTACGTTGACAATAATTTTGCATTACTGCCTGTAATATTTGGCATACTCGTGATATTTTATCTGTTAGATACAAACAGTTCACGACTTCAAATAATCATTTATAATTTTTTGCTGTTTCTTTATTCTTGTCAGGTAATGCTTTCCGGTTCCAGAAGAGGATTTATTCTATATATAATATTTTTTCTGGCAATACTTATTGCAAAAATGTATTCTCTCAGGGGGAAAAATGTTTTTCTGAAAAGATTTGGTTCCAATTCCGGTTATTTTCTAATATCGACAATTTCTTTTATTATCCTGCTGAACTTGTTTTTATTCCATGCCACTCGCAGATTTCAGAACAAAATACTTGAGAATCTGGGAACCAAAAGTGTTTTAATTGCAAAATATGATATTTCAAAAAATGTATACAGATATATTTCTGCAATTAACAGAAAAGTTACATTTTCAGAGGTACTTTGGTCAACCACTTTCGATTCCTATGATCCAGACAGCGGTTGGGGTTATAGAACCCATAAAACTGAATTTCCTCTGATTGGCACTAATGTTGAAATAGTTCCTAAAGGTTCAAAGGGATATTTAATGGATAGTACTTGTAATACTGCGTATTATCCATCAACCGGGATGAGTGAATCTTATACTCTGGCAGTAAATCTAAAGACTTTCCGCGGAGACCATTATAAAGCCTCAGTATATTGTTATGTTTCAGATAGTTTTGACATTGATGCAGTTAGTCTTACAGTTAAATTCTCTTGCATTAATGACAAAATAGTTTCAGGAAACGTTACTGCTTTTTATAATCTGGGAAAAAAGAATGTCTGGCAAAAATTAGAAATCGAATTTGATTGCAATGAAGGAGAAGCACCTGTTTTGATGAGTTTCTGGAAAAAGGGAATACGTGACTTCAGTAAACAAAAAGGATATGTGATTTTTGCTTATCCTGAGTATGAAAAATTAAGTAATTCAAAAACCGGTTTCTTTAATAATATTAATAACAAAGGCCAGACCGAATTTATTCAAAAATTACCTGTATCAATCAATTATGTTGATTCTTTAAAACATCTTTCGCTGATTCCTTCAATACCTCTTGAAGTACCAAAATACTATTCTATGGGAATTTTGGAATTACCGCTTTCGGCTTTTATTCAGGGAGAATTGGTTAAGCCTGATCAGGATCCTATTAGAAAGTTGGCTTCTAAATTCATTTCAGAGGATACAACTTATTATCCATGCAAAGCAAATGTTGTCGTAGATACAATTTCTAATTCTTTCAGTGCCCCCAGGACAGCAAGGTGGAAGTTTGCTATTGATGTATTCACAAAAGAGTTCAGCTGGTCTCAAAGAATATTTGGTGGTGGTTTTAATTTCCTTAACTGGTATGGATTCTATTTTGATAATGATAAAACAAGAAGTGATTATCCGCATAATCCATTCTTGTCAGTTTTATTGTATTCTGGTATTATTGGTTTATTGATTTATGTGTTTTTTATGTATAAGGTATTTTACTATTATATCAAATACTTTATGGAGTACAAGATGCTGGCCATTTTTTTCCTTATTACTTTTTTCTTTTCATTTTTTAGCGCAGGCAGTCCTTTTGATCCTCCTATCATGGGTTTCTTTGTTATACTACCGTTCTTCATTCACTCTATTAATAAAAAGATAAAAGCAGAGCAATTTGATAATCACGCTGGTTGATGTCAGAAAACATTACAGTATTCTTCTTTTATAACCTGCCTGTATTTTTCTTACAAGGAAGTAAGTAAACCTATCAATGAGAATATGATTCTTAAAGAATTTATACCTCCAATCTTAAACAGATGGCTGAAAAGAGTCCTGAAATTTGAAAATAATAAAGAATATAAAAACTATTCACAAGCGATAGAAGCCTGTACGTCCGACGCATATTTAAATGTGGAGCTGTGTAATATGATAGCCGATAAAACTGTTATTTATGCACTAAATCTGAAAGCTAAACCCTATGTCTTAAATCCTGCAAACATTTTTCTGCTATCTGCCATTAATCAGTATATCATCGACTCTTCAACAAAAGATTTAACTATCCTTGATTTCGGAGGAGCCTGCGGGGCTCATTACTTTGACATTAAAAGATTCATTTCGAAAGCAGTCTCATTAAAATGGATTGTTGTTGAAACAGAACAGATGGTAAGATCCGCGAATGAAAAAGAATTAGGTGATAATGAATTGATCTTTGTAAGTTCGGTAAATGAGATAAAAACAGATATTGATTTAATCCATAGTTCCTGCACCCTTAATTATGTTCCTGATCCATACACTATAATAAATGAGCTTATCAGAGTTAACGCAAAGTGGGTGTTATTTAACCGAATGATGTTCAATGAAAATGACCGCGATTTTGTGACTGTCCAAAAATCATTTCTATCTTCAAACGGACCGGGTAACCTACCCGCAGAATATCATGACAAAATTCTGTCGTATCCTCATACGACGCTCTCCTTTCAGAGATTTAATTCAAGTTTTATTAATAATGGTTATGATCTTGACTGGATATTTGATGAATTATCTGGGAGTTATCAGATAAAAAACGAAAAGATTATAGGTAAAGGAATGCTATATAAAAGAAAAAGACAGAAAATGTCAGAAGAAAAGGTATTTTAATAATTATGACCTGCATATGACTAATTTCTCTGTACTTATAGCAGTTTCATTTAATACCGCTGCAAATGTTAAGAAGTTTGAATGATAGACTTTTCGAATATTTGAATGTAATTTAAAATTATGAGTCCAATAATGTCGGTTGATGTTGAAGAATGGTTTCATATTCCTTCAGGTCTGGATAATATTCTGCCGTTTGACCAATGGGATCAGGCCACTCAAAGAGTACAGGACGTTATTCCTAAAATGCTTGATATATTTGATCGGAACAAAGTTAAGGCAACGTTCTTCTTCCTTGGCTGGATTGCCGAAAAACATCCTTTGCTGGTAAAAGAGACTCTTAGACATGGTCATGAAGTTGCAGTCCATGGATATGCTCATAAACTGATTTATAACCAGTCAAAAAAAGAATTCAATGAAGATGTTTATAGAGCAAAGTCTATCCTTGAAAATCAGGCAGGTAAAAGTGTAATAGGCTACCGGGCTCCCGGCTTTTCAATAACACCTCAAACAGAATGGGCGTTTGATATCCTTGCTAATCATGGATTTAAATATGATTCATCCATCTTCCCGGGTAATAGAGACTTCGGACATTATAATAGTTTTAATAAAGAGCCTGTAATAGTAAAAACTGCAAGCAATGACATTATCGAATTCCCTCAGACTTTGATTGATTTTGGATTCTTTAAGCTTTCATGCTTTGGGGGAGGATACTTCAGATTATTTCCAAGATTCTTTATTAAAATAATGTCTGAAAGAATTATTAAAAACAACAGACCTTTAATCATCTATATGCACCCCAGAGACATTGATATTAATCAGCCTAAAATCCATTTTCCTTTAGTGAAAAAAATTAGGTTTTATATTAATATTGCAAAAACTGGTAATAAACTTTATAATATTACCCGGGATTTCACTTTTAAAAGCTTTGATACGGTTTTGTCAGATGTCTCATTTATAGAAAGCCTGGAGCAGTATAATATAGGAATGCTTTGAATTTGGAATATTTGAATAATAGAGGTTGTAATTTAATGAGACATCGAACCGTAAATATTGAACATAAAGTATGAAGGTTTCAATAATTACAATTGTGTTTAATAAGGTTCAGGTAATTGAACAAACAATTCAGAGTGTTATTAATCAGAATTATTCCGATATAGAATATATTATTGTGGATGGAGGATCTACAGATGGTACACTTTCTGAAATTGAAATTTTTAAACCATATCTTACAAAATATATAAGTGAACCTGATTGTGGAATTTATGATGCAATAAATAAAGGAATTAGTTTATCCTCCGGAGAAATTATAGGCTTGGTTCATGCCGGAGATATGCTTTTTAATGATCATGTAATTTCTGATCTCGTTGAGTGTTTTATAAATACTGGTGCTGATATTGTTTATGGGAACACAATATTAGTTGATCCGGTTAATACTGAAAAAGTAATTCGTGTTTTTGAGGGTGGTAACTTTAACCATCGTCGTTTTGTTTCCGGTTGGATGCCTTCACATTCCAGTGTTTACATTAAAAGATCTGTTTTTCAAATGTATGGAAACTACAGACTTGATTTGAGTATTGCGGCTGATTATGAATTATTGCTTCGATTTATGTACAAACATTCTGTAAAATCCTCATACTATTCAGGATTAGTTACACGATTCAGGGTAGGTGGCATAAGCAATAAAAATGTTTTATCATTTGTTACATCAGGGTCTCAATGCTACAGATCATGGAAATTAAATGATTTAAAGGTTCCGTTTTATACTATTCCTTTAAAAATGCTTCGGAGAATCCCCGATATTATTTTCAGGAAGAAAAGACTTAAAAAATATATTGTTTAACCACCTCGGACAATCACTTATTTTGATTATAGTAACCAGTTATGAAAGAGACAGGTAAAATGGAAAAAATATTTAACTGACGAAAAGAATATTATGGAGAACAGAAGTACATATATCTTCCGTAATTACACAGTTGAAACCCTATTTAAGGATTTTTCAGGAATTAGCTTTAGTGGTTATGAAGATATTAGCAATATTCCTTTTGATGTTTCAATTTATATCTGGTTTTACTCATGCCCCCTTAACGAAGGAGAACACAAATTCATTGAGAAGCTTAATGATTATAAACAAAAGCTTGAATTAGTATTACTCAGCTGTAATCCGTCTTCTTTTGTTCTGCTGTTTACTCTAACACCGATCTCTGAATTCTCTTTTCAAACTAATAAGACGAAAATAAAAGAAGCCATAACAGCATACAACCAAAATCTCAGCACCATCGCAGTATGCAGGCCATTGACAAAAGTTATTGAATTTGATGATTTTATTAAATGTACAAAAAACTATGAAATTATTGATTGGCGCTATTATTTTATGTATAAAACTCTGATAAATCCTGGTCTGTCTGATTGTTTTTCTGCCTGGTTCAGAAGACAGTGGCTCGCTATTGAAGGTAAACGTAAAAAATGTATAGTTCTGGATTTAGATAACACTCTCTGGGGAGGAGTTTTAGGAGAAGATGGAATTGAAGGAATTAAACTTGGAAGTAGTTATCCCGGTAATGCTTTTAAGGCTTTTCAAAATATGTTATTGGAAGCATCAAAATCTGGCGTTTTGCTGGTTATAGTCAGCAAAAATAATGAAGACGAAGTTTGGGAGGCTATCGATAAACATCCGGATATGATCTTAAAAAAAAACCACTTTGTTGCGTGGAGAATTAACTGGAAGGATAAAGCAGATAATATAAGATCGATTGTTGAGGAACTAAATATCGGCACTGACAGCTTAGTATTTATTGATGATAGCCCAATAGAAAGAAACTGGATACATACGGCATTGCCTGATGTAATTGTTCCGGATTTCCCTCAATCTCAATATCAATTAATTTCTTTTTTTCAGAATGTATACAATTTATATTTTCAGTTATATGATCTGACAAGTGAAGATCAGGAAAAAGTTCTTCAGTATAAACAAAATTCTTTAAGGAAACAAAGTCAGGTACATTTTACAAAAATTGAGGACTACATTGGCAGTTTAGATATTCAGATATATTTAAAAGAAGCAGATAAATTTACAATTCCCCGCATTGCACAGTTAACGCAAAAGACGAACCAGTTTAATCTCACCACTCATCGTTACACAGATTCTGATATTTCTGATTTTATATCTTCCGGCCATAAAGTATATTCAGCTTCAGTAACCGATAAGTTTGGAGATAATGGTATAACTGCAATTTGCATAATGAAGAGAATTTCAACCAATAGGATCGAAATTGATTCATATTTGCTAAGTTGCAGGATACTAGGACGATTCATTGAATATGCTTTGATTAAAAAGCTTATGAACCTGGCTTTTGATGATGGCATTAATGAAATATTTGCAAGTTTTATTCCTACGGCCAAAAACGGACAAACAGCTCTGTTTTTTGATAAATTGGGATTTGAAGTAATTGAAAATGTGCCACATAAAAAGTATTTATTGAAAATAAATAAACACTTTGTCGTAGAACCCTATTATAGATTTGTTATTTTATGAAAGAGAATGTAAAAAAAATAATGGCTGACGTCTTTTCTATTGATAAAGGATCAATTCCTGATGATATCTCATATGGGAATCATGAAAAGTGGGATTCTGTACACCATCTGAATTTGATTGTTGAGTTAGAGTCGCATTTTGGAGTTATTTTTGAACCTGAAGAAATTCAGGCTATGACAAATATTGATAACATTGTTTTTTGCATTCTCCAAAAGAAAATGTGATGAATTATTTTGGAAAAACTTCCACCGAACTTTCTGAAAAAGACTTTTTTGAACTTTCGGAACTCTTTAACTATGTCTTCCATAAAAACATTGATGCCTCATTTCTTAAACAGAAGTATTTTTCACCTTACCTGGGATTTTCTTTCCATGGATTAATGTATAGCGATGAGGGTAATCTTGTTGGAGCTCTGACATTTATACCTTTTTCTTACAAGTTTTTTAATACACAAGTGGTGGCAGGGAGTGCAGCAGACTTAATGATTCATAACAATTATCGAAAAGACCTGCTTTCGTTTAAAAATATGTATGATCAGGCAGTTGAAAAGGCAGACAACTTGCTTGATTTCCTTTATGCTGTGCCCAATTCCAATGCATATCTCTACTGGACAAAATTTCTTAAATGGCGTGAAATTGGTCAAATTAACTACTACATACAAGTTCTGAACATTTCTAAAATTATTACAAAATTCAAAGGATTTGATTGGATTTCAAATGCATTTTCAAGTTGTTCGAACAAGCTGGCTATTGATCATGTCAATAGAGATAATAAACTTAAATATTCAATTTATAAGTTAAGCAACACAGCTTATAACGACTACCGTTTTAAAGGGCAGTATGAAACTATATCCGAATCCAATAAAATAGCTTACTATACCATTGAAGATGAATTAGGTATTATGACAGCCTATATAGTTGATATAATTCCTTTTTCGGGGAGTTGGATGCGTAAAGTTGTTAAACTCATTCATGCTCGCGAAAAGAAATACATTGATGTAATTGTTTATATAGGAAGTAATCTCAACACGCAAATAAACTTATTTAAGGTACCTCGTAAATTTGAACCAAGAATTCTGCACCTTATTGGCAAGTCTTTATCCGAAAAAGTTGATGATCGTATTTATAATTTGGATAATTGGTTTTTCAACTTGTCAAATTTTGATGTCAGATGATCTGATCCTTTTAGCATCATTTTTCACTTGCCAGTCAATATTTGCATTTACAAATCTCAACCATTCATAGTTGAAAAAATGAATGATAAGAAAAGGGTCATTTGGTAAAGAAATCGAACAGAAAATGAAAAACTGTCCGGATATGAAAAATTTTTAAGATTTGTTCCTCAATATGTACTAAGCTCAATCCCAAAATTATTTTGCCTAATATCTTAATAACCGGCACTAAAAGTTTTGTTGGCGCAAATTTCCGGAAGTTTTCAAAGTACAAAGATGTTGATGAAATATCTCTGTATGAGAACAAACCTGAGGATATAAATTTTGCCCGATATGACATTGTTTTGCATCTGGCAGCCATTGTTCATCAGTCAAAAAGGATAACTGATAATGAATATTTTAGAGTTAACCGTGATCTTTGTCTAAAGGTTGCTGAAAATGCTAAAAAAGCAGGCGTCAGGCAATTCGTATTTTTAAGCACCCTGAAAGTATACGGCGATATTATTTCAGATCATTATCAGAGAACTGAAAACTCAACCTGTTTTCCTGAAGATTCTTATGGAAAAAGCAAGTACGAAGCAGAAATTGGCCTTAAAAAAATGGAGAATGACAATTTCACCGTTTCAATAATTCGTCCCTCTCTGGTTTACGGGGTCGGAGTAAAGTCAAATATGCTCAGTATTGTTAAACTTATCGAGTTTTTCCCGATTTTACCTTTAGGAAGCATCTGTAACAAAAGAAATTTCATTTATACCGAAAATTTAGTCGGATTTATTGACAGGATAATTGAAAAAAAAGCATCAGGAGTTTTTATAGCTAAAGATGATGATGCCATATCAACAACACAACTAGCTTCTTATTTGGCTGAAAGTCTTGACAGGAAAGTGACTCTGTTCAAATTGCCAAAATTTTTCATTTCGGCAGGCACATTTCTTTTACCGTCGGCCTTTAGCAGATTGTTTGGATCATTTGATTTTGATAACAGTGAAACAAAAAAGATTTTGAATTACACTCCGTATTATTCGACAGAACAGGGTATAAAAAAGTGGGTAGCTGATTTTAAATCTGTTAAACCGTCGAATAATGTGAAAATCAATTTTAATTTTTTAGGCGTTTTTAATATAATTATCTGAATCTTTGAAGATTATACTACTTATTGTTTCACTTGGCATCTTTTCATTTGTATTGACTTATTTAATAAGAAGATATGCCTTGCAAAATAAAATTGTAAGCATTCCAAATGAAAGAAGCCTGCACGTCGTACCAACTCCCCATGGAGGAGGTCTGGCAATTGTGATTTCGTGGTATGTGGGACTTTCAATACTGTACTTCTTTTCAAAAATTGATAAGGACCTTTATTTTGCGCTGCTGAGCGGAGTAATTCTGACTCTGGTCAGTTTGATTGACGACCTGAGGGGTTTGAAGCCTTTTATCCGGCTTATCTTTCATTTCATAACGGCAATTATTGCTTTTGCCCTGTTAGGAGGTCTCCGTCAGCTTGTAATTCCGGGCCTTGAGTTCGACTACAGATTTCTGATATATCCCTTAGCAGTAACCGGAATGGTGTGGTTTATAAACCTTTTTAATTTTATGGATGGGGTAGATGGTTTTGCCTCACTTCAAGCCATATTTATTTGCCTGGTGATGTTCTTCCTTTCAGGGAGTATTGTCAATGTTTTATTAATAGCTTGTATATCAGGATTTTTATACTGGAATTGGCCCAGAGCAAAAATATTTATGGGCGATGTAGGCAGCACCCAGCTTGGATTCATACTTGTAGTCCTGGGGATTTATTTTCATAATATATACAGTCTTTCAATACTTAACTGGATAATGCTCTCATCGCCTTTCTGGTTTGATGCAACTTTAACACTTTACAGGAGATGGAGAAATGGAGAGAATCTGAGCCAGGCGCATCGGAAACATGCCTACCAGAGGATAGTTCAATACGGTTTTTCCCATATGAAAGTGAATTGCTGGTTGCTGTTCATTAATTTATTTGTAATAGTGATGATATTAATATACAGGGAAATCAAGTTCTTACAGGCACCTCTTTTCCTATTAACACTTCTGTTCTTTTACATAATAACCAAACAGGTAGACAGAAGAGTCCCTTTTAAGTAAGAACACCTGAATGCTGAAATATTCCCCTAAACTTCTGTTTAAGTCCGAATTATTCCGGAACACTTCAATCCTTATTTCAGGAACTGCAGTTGCACAGCTGATCCCCATTCTTCTTCAGCCAATATTGCTCAGGTTCTTTTCTCCTGCTACATTCGGAGCTTATTCTCTTTACGCAAGTTTATACGGGATAATCATCGTTATATCATCCTTAAGATATGAACTGGCCATAATCCTGCCCAGAAAAGATAATGAAGCTGCAGGTGTTTTTTTTCTTACGGTTATTCTAGCCCTTGGCTTTAATATTTTTTTATTGCTTATTATTATTATCTGGAAAACAAAAATTCTTTTATTTCTGAATTTATCGGATGCTTTTGCAGGCTATTTATATTTTGTTCCTCTCGGAGCATTTTTAGTCAGTACTTATCAGAGCATTAATTACTGGTTAGTAAGGAAGAAGAAGTTCTTCCCTATATCACTGAACAAATTTATTAGAAGAGGTTTTGAGGGAACAGCACAGTTAACGTTTAAATTTCTGAAAATATCTTATGGATTAATATACGGAGATTTAATCGGTCAAGTTGCCAATGTTTTATCTGGAATATTTCAGGGGAGTAAGGCAGGTCTATCGCTTCGCCTTTTCAGCTGGGAAAAGATAAAATATGTTCTGAAAAAATATTCTGAATATCCAAAATTTAATATTGTTCCCGGTTTTATGAGCGCATGCAGTTATTTGCTCCCGGCAATTATGATTAATAAATTTTATTCAACGGAAGATACCGGATATTTTAATATTTCAAAACTTCTCCTATCAATTCCTCTGGCCTTAATAGGATCATCTATCTCCAATGTTCTTCTTCAACGGGTTTCTGAAAAAGACAAGTCAAAACTAAGTATTCGCAAAGACCTGATTTCAATTCTATTTTTTGTGATCCTGATAGCACTTTTTGAAATTGCTATTATAATGTTTTGGGCTGAAGATTTATTCAAAATATTTCTTGGAAATAAATGGGTATTTTCAGGTACTATATCAAAAACATTGGTTTGGGCATTTGCATTTAACTTCATTGTTTCATCCTTTAGTAGTATTTTTATTTCCCTCAGAAAAATAAAACTCCTGAGTGTCTGGCAGCTTGTTTACTTTTTATCCATTTTATCATTAATTTTGTTCAAGACATTATCATTCAACTCTTTTCTCAAGCTCTATGCACTGATTGAAGTATTATGCTGTACATTAATAACCATATTTATATTCTTCGTTATTCTGAAATATGAAAAAATGGTATCTGGCATAGAATTAAACAAAAAAATGTAAAATGAAAAAGAGCTGTGGATTATTCACAAACATAGCCCCATTATATTCAAGATCGTTGTGGTACGAACTTGATGCCTCAGAAAGTATTGACTATTTTTTCTATTCTTCCAAAGTTGGGTTTTCAGGTATAAAAACAATTGATATAAATGAATCAAAAATCTATAATCAAAGTGGTAAGCTAAACTGGTTTTTTCTTAAAAATATTCTTATTAAGCATTTAATATTTTACCAGACAGGATTAATTATAAAATGTTTAAAAACTAACTATGATGCATATATTCTTTATGGAGAGATGCATAGTTTTTCTAATTGGATAGCTGCTCTTATATGTAAGGTACGCAAGAAGCCTCTTTTATTCTGGGGCCATGGTCTCAAGGGGAATGAAAAATTTCTTAAAAAAGCTATCAGGCTTTTATATTACAGGATAGCAGATTATCATCTGGTTTATGGAAGCCGATCCAGAATGTTTATGATTAACTCAGGTTTTAATCCTAAGAGAGTCTTTACTGTTTATAACTCTCTTGACTTTGTTACTCACACTACGCTTTATGAAACGAGAAACCTGAGTGAACTCGAAGAACTTAAGTTAAAACTGTTTCCAACAAACACAGAATTGCCTGTTATCATCTTTATCGGACGACTAACTAAAGAGAAAAAAATTTCTTATCTTTTAAATGCTCTTAGCTTATGTAAAAATAAGGGCAATGAATATAATTGCCTGATTGTAGGTGGAGGCAGAGAATTAAAAGATCTTCAAAATTTATCTAAATCTCTGGGAATTAAAGATTTGATTCGTTTCTTTGGACCAAGTTACGATGAAACAATAAACTCTAAATTAATTATGTTATCGGAATGTTGTGTTTCCCCGGGAAATGTAGGCCTTACAGCAATCCATAGTTTGTCTTTAGGTACACCGGTTATAACTCATGGAAATTATTATAATCAAGGCCCTGAGGTTGAATCTGTTATTCAAAATGAAACTGGATTGTTTTTTGAAGAAAACAATGTAGAGAGTTTATCTAAAACTATCGATGACATGATTCTGAACAGGAAAAAACTGACAATGGAAGCTTCTTGCATTGAACAAGTTAAAGAATATTGGAACCCAAAAAAACAGTCTGATATTTTTGAAGAAGCAATACTGGATTCCATAAAAAATTGTTAAGGTGAATCCACTCTTTAAAAAAATTAAAATTTACCTTATTAAGGAACAGTATCGCCCTTCATTCGCAGGCCTGTTTCTTAATCCGTTTTACTTTGCCCGAAAGGCAATCTATAAAAACATAAAGATCTATTCTATAAATATTACCGGAACTACACTTGATATAGGTTGTGGAAGTAAACCTTATGCAAGTTTGTTGCTAACTGAAAAATATATTGGTATGGATATTGAAGCGTCTGGCCATAAACATACTGATTCACAAATAGATATATTCTACACGGTGTTGAAATTCCAGTTGAAGACAACTATTTTAATTCAATCGTCTGCTTTGAAGTTTCGGAACATGTATTTAACCCGGATGTTTTTTTGAAAGAAACCTTCAGAGTATTAAAAGCTGGAGGTAAAGCGGTATTTACAGTCCCGTTTATCTGGGACGAGCATGAACAGCCGTATGATTTTGCGCGATATTCTTCCTTCGGACTGAAATCACTGTTTGAGAAAAATGGATTTGCTATCTGTGAATACCGGAAATATTTATGCGACCTGCGATTGTTGGCATTACTGGCAAATGCTTATATCTATAAGATTATCAGGAAACTGATTCCAAATAAAATATCATATCTGTTCATTCTTCCCCTGACTACAATAAATAATTTATTTGGCCATATTTTATACCTGTTTCCAAAAAATGAAGATTTGTATTATGGCAATATTCTCCTCCTCAAAAAATAGAGTTACTTATGCGTCTGAAAGATGATCTGGAATTATTGTACTCTGTTTGACTCGTTATATCTGAGCCGGGGATTAGCAATGTATGAGTCTTTATTAGCTTATTCGGATGAATTCCATCTCTATATTTTTCCTTTTGATGATATTTCGTTTAAAATCCTGCAAGAACTTCATCTACGAAATGTAACTCTTGTATCATTAAATGAATTTGAGACACCAGAACTTTTGGAAATAAAACCGGGAAGGTCAAAGGCAGAATATTGCTGGACATGTACTCCTTCCGTAATAAGTTTTCTGTTTAATGAATATAAAGTTACTAATTGCACATACCTTGATGCCGACCTGATATTTTATTCTGATCCTTCAGTACTTATCAATGAAATGGTCGAAAATAAAAAGAATGTTCTTATTACGGAGCATAGGTTTTCACCTTTGGCTAAACTTTATGAGGAGAAAAGAGCAGGCAGGTTTTGTGTTCAGTTTGTGACCTTTCTAAATGCGACTGATAGTCTTGAAGCTCTTGAGAAATGGAGATTGCAATGCATTGAATGGTGTTATGCCCGGCATGAAAATGGCAAGTTTGGGGATCAGAAATATCTTGAAGAATGGCCACAGGAGTATAAGAATATTCATATCCTTCAGCACAAGGGAGGAGGAATTGCGCCGTGGAACCTTCAGCAGAATGTCTATAACTCCAATGATAAGACGATCCTGGGCATTGTTAATAAAACAGGATATTCTTTTGAAGTTGTCTTTTACCATTTTCAGTATGTTAAGTTCCTTAAGAACGGTTATTACGACATAGGATGGTACATGATACCTACAGAACTTAAGAATCTGTTTTATATCCCTTATATAAAAAAAATTGAAGAAATAGAGGATAGATTAATGAAGACTGATTCAGGTTATAAGACTTTTTTTTCCGAATTTAATTCAGATGGTATAAAGAACATGGTGAAATCTGGTTTTAAAAAAGTATTTGGCTATAATATATTAAAAATAGAATAATGGCGTATATTATTGATCTGAAAACACATACAGATGCCAGGGGTAATCTTACCGTAATCGAAAATGTGCTTCCATTTATAATTCAAAGAGTTTTTTATATATATGGTGTTGATGAGTCAGAAAGGGGAGGACACAGGCATCAGAAGACCATTCAGGCGGCAATATGTATCCAGGGAGAATGCAAGATCTATAATAATGATGGTCATCAGGAAGAAGTTTTCCATTTGAATAAGCCTTCTAAATGTGTTCTTCTTGAACCAAAAGACTGGCATAAGATGTACGATTTTTCGGGCAACGCCATTTTAATGGTACTTGCTTCGGAAAAGTTTGATAATGATGATTACATATTTACAAAATATGATTGAGTACGAAAATTTAAGAAAAGTCAATCAACCTTTTTTTGAGGAGTTTAATAATGTATTTAATAAAGTTCTTGAATCAGGCTGCTTCGTGCTGGGAACCAACGTGGAAGAGTTTGAAAAAGAGTTTGCTGATTATTTAAATATCAGCCATTGTGTTGGACTTGCATCGGGACTTGATGCTCTTTCTATATCCCTTAAGGTGCTCAATCTTAAACCTGAATCAGAAGTAATTGTTCCGTCAAATACGTATATAGCAACTGTTTTATCTATCCTGATTTCAGGGAATATTCCTGTATTGGTTGAACCAGATATTGCAACTTATAATATTGATCCTTGCAGGATAGAAGAAGCAATTACATCAAACACAAGGGCCATAATGATCGTTCATCTATACGGTAAGACATGCGATATGGATCCCATTATTGACATTTGCAGACGTCATAAGCTTTATCTGATTGAAGACTGTGCACAGGCCCATGGAGCTGAATATAAGGGGAAGAAGGCAGGAAGTTTCGGAGATATGGCTGCATTCAGTTTTTATCCGACAAAAAACCTGGGTTGCCTGGGAGACGGAGGCGCAATTGTTACAAATAATCCTGATTATGCTAAAAAGACAAGAATGATCAGAAATTACGGATCAGAAAAGAAATATTATAATGAATACCAGGGTGTCAACTCGAGGCTTGATGAGATACAGGCTGCTTTTCTAAGAGTTAAACTGAAGCATTTAAATGAGATTGTAAGTCACAAAAGAGAATTGGCTGCTACTTATTTTGAAGGGATTTCTGATAAGTTTATTACGCCTTCAGTCCATCCATATTTTTTTGATGTCTATCATATTTTTAATATCCGGCATAAAAAAAGGGATGAGTTAAAGAAATATTTGTTAGAAAATGGAGTTAAAACTGATATCCATTATCCGGTGCCTCCTCATAAGCAAAAAGCTATGAAATTTATGAATGATTTAAAATTCCCGATTTCCGAAGAGATACACAGAACAACGCTTAGTCTTCCTATATCAGCATTTCATACTATTGATGATATTCTTAAGATTATTAGAATCCTTAACGATTTTTGACGAAACTTAATTACAAATAAGAATTAACTCAATTTTGATTAATGCTTCAGTTATACATAAGCCACGGAAAATATTCGGTAATTGCTAAAAGATTGAAATTTGTTGATGTTGATTTAAAACTTAAAGATCATATTAAATAATTATCAGAGAATAAAAATGAAATTGCTTAATAGAACAATAATAACTGATGATCTGTTAAAAAAGGGATTTTTTTCATTTTTGTGTGCCTTTCTCGTTGTTATAATACTACCAGTACATGTACGATATTTGCCTCCTTTCATGATTTTATGGGGTGTTTTCTGGATTTCAGAGAACTATTTAAGGATTGTGTTAGTTACCAGTTGCAGGAAATCCTTTAAAATTCTGTTTATCCTTTTTATTTCTTATTATTTGTGGCAAGCTGTTGGATTGATATATACTACCGATATTAAAATGGGATTGTCAAATTTATTTGGCAGGTTGTCACTGGTACTATTTCCTGTTGTCCTGATATATCCTGGAGAGACGGTTAAATTCAAATTAAAAACATTGCTTAGAGTATTTACCTTAGGCACTGCATTATACATGTTATTTTGCTTTGGAAATGCTCTTTTCAGATCTGTTAGTATTCAAGGCTCGCTTTGGTCCTTAAACCCGCATCCTGCCGAATATTTTTGGTTAAATTACTTTTATAGTTCAGAGCTGACCTTATACCAACATCCATCGTATATCGCAATGTATGTCCTTTTATCAGTTTTTATTTGTTTTGAATCGTATTTTGAATATTCAATTAAGTTCAGATATCGGCTTTTGTGGCTGATTCTGGGTTTTTTTCTGTTGGTATCTCAATACTTTCTCTCATCAAGGGCAGGAATCTTAATTTGCCTGATTTTAATTCCACTATATTTCATTATTAAGTTCAGGCAACTGGGAAAATTGAGGTATTCATGGATATGGATCATTTTAATATTAATTGCTCTGGTACCGCTAATTTTAAAGAACCAAAGAGTGGATTATTTATATGGAAGATTTGTCAGGAATCAGGATGATTATGATAGGAAAGAAGATCCACGGTTAGTAATTTGGAAATCTGCTTTGGAAATTGCAAGTAAAAACTTCTTGTTAGGAGTAGGCATTGGTGATGTCAGAGAAGAATTGTCAGAAGAGTTTTTACGTATAGGGGAAGTACAAATGGCGAAAGACCGGTTTAATGCTCATAATCAATTTCTTGAGGTCTTGCTCGAAAATGGAATAATAGGTCTAATTATATTTATTTCAATTTTCGTATGTATGTTTTATATTGCATTTTCGGATAAAAATCTTTTATATATAATATTCATCCTGATGACATTAATGTTTTTTATGTTTGAGACAGTCTTATACAGGCTGGCGGGAGTTTCATTTTTTTCACTCTTCTCTTTTATTCTTATTCATGGAGGTATTAATAACCAATCAGGTTTGAAGAATTTTAATAAGCAAACTGAGTAAAGTTATTGGCGAATGATATTTGAGTGGAGTCTAAAATAAAAGGGAGCTGTTGCTCCCTTTTATATTTTAGGGATTTTCAGAAGTAGGGT
>PMIJ01000075.1 GCA_003157015.1 Bacteroidales bacterium | reverse complement strand
ACCTGTAATATTAAGATAGCTCAGTTATGTTTATCAGTAGATGATCTGAGTTGTGAGATACTTGATGATCCCGGTTGTATAACCTTCTATTATCGAAGTAGGAAAGATGCTATTAAAGATGCTAAGTCACGTGCAAAGCTCGATGGATGCATCAAACTTGAACTGAATTTTGAGAAATATCGTGAATTAAAAATCAAGCTTTATGAACCTAAAATGTAGAATCTGTAACGGCGACTTCGTCCCGGATGACGAAACCATGGATCAGATCTGTGGAGAATTCATCGATTCGAACTCTGTGAACATTTGCGATTTTTGTTGGGGTCTGATTCAGCTATCGGAATATGATTATTACGAAGAATCCAGTGATGCTGATCCTGGTCTATAAAAACTACACATGGTTACCCAGGTTAAAACTTGGGTAACCTTTCAATAAATTCTTGAATTTTTATTTCAACCTTTAATCAACTCAAAATGAATGTATTTCTTGCAATTTGTTTTGTCATCTTGATTGCCTGGATTATTATCGATAGCCTTGGCGATAACGATCAAGATGACAATATCAATCAGATGTTGTGATAATGCTCCTATAAGGTTCTCCCCGGTAGAATATAGATAATCCGCCGGGGTTTTTATTAAATTTTGTGCAATCCGGGATATGCAATCTATTTTTTGTTTAAATTTATATGAATTGGAAATGAAAATAAATGAAAGTTACCCATACATTCCGATTAACAGCAAACGATAAAACTACTCTCTAAATAACCAAATATCTGCTACCTGTTCTGTCATTCATTTTATGTACTTAAATTTCATATTATGCCTAAGTTATGGACATTTACTGTCCTGATATTAGACAATTTCAAATATTAGTATATTAATTTGTCTGGCTTAAATAGCTAGTATTCAGAAAGTAAAAATTATTGGCATGAAAATTGAGAACTACTGCTGAGATTCTTAATTGAAATTAATATTATTTTACATTTCTCGCTGGGGTTTTAATAAAATCAATGCAAATCTATATAGCCAATATTATTTTTTGTTTAAATTTAGTAGCTATTGTGAAGAGCCTGATACAAGCACTTTTTTGTTGAATAAAGCGGATTGTTGGTAAAATGCTTATGTGACTGACGAGGCTGTGCTGTAAGAAAGATCAACCTAATTATCCTGAGAAACCCGTTTGTCATATATAAGTAACAAACATATTTCTGACTGATGAACGGTTATTTTAAAATTCCGGTTTCCAAACGCAGTAAAGGAGTTATAAGGCATAGGTTCCACTTAAATCGAAAAGAGATGATACGACACTTAATCTTTATTGGTTTACTATTCTCGATTAGTCATCCTGTGATTTATTGTCAGCAGCTTGATTATATTAGAGGGAAAGTTATTGATTCTAAAACATCCGAACCTGTACCATTCGCTACAGTACATCTTAAAAACTCTCAGGTTGGGGTCATTTCAAATGCTGAAGGAGATTTTAGGATATTAAACAATCCTGGATTTCAGTCCGACAGTATAATCGTTTCCTGCATTGGATTTCATAGCCTTTCATTGGCTTTCAGTGTTCTAAAAACAGCTGGAATGAACAACCTTAAACTCGTACCAAATATCTATAGTCTGAATGAAGTCAAAGTAACTGCCAGAAAAAAAAGACTCAGCCCGGAAATAATAATAGCCAGAGCGCTCAGAAATATTAAGAAGAATAATCCGGATGAACCGTTCAGTTATGTATCCTATTACCGCGATTATCAGAAGGACAGCAGTAATTATCTTAACCTGAACGAGGGAATCATCCAGACTCTGGATACCGGGTTTGCTTATCAATCTGGACTTAACAAATACAGATTACTTGATTTCAAAAAGAATATGGATTTCTCAAGAATCAATATAACTCCCTATTATGATCTTCCGGAAACTGATCATTCTGATACGTGGTTTAAAAGAATACCCCATGCAATAGTCGGTGATCAATACGGCAATGAGTTTTTTATATTGTTGGCTCACAATGCAATCAGAAATTTCAATAAGAAATCATTTTCGTATGTTGATATTTTTGCGCAGGATTTTATCAAAAATCACTGGTTTTCAACTCCAATGGGAGTTTATGATGGAAGTACAGTATTATATAAGATCGACTTCACTGCAAAACGTAAGATCACAGAGGATAATTACCAGGGTGCTATATACATTCAGCCCGATGATTATTCGATACACAAACTTGAGTATTCCGGTTCATATTTAGATTCGACAAAAAAGAAAAAGGATATTTTCAATATTGAGATTGAATATGGGCATGAGCCAGCAGTTGACTCCAAAATGTGTCTTAAATACATATCTTTCAATAATTCATTCATTGTAACTGATATGAGGGACAGTAATTTCTTTAAAATTGAGAGATCAGAATGGAGGCAAGAAGGGGGCCCTTATGCTGACCCTATGATGATTGATATGACAATTATAGCTTTTTTAAATAAGAAGATCGATCCTGTTTCAGGATGCAAAATGGAAAATTACGACATGACCATCGGCAAAAGAAAAGCGAAGATCACAAGGATTAAAGTAGATGGCCCAAACGTTTACATAACCGTTAGAGATGACAGATTCAAGCAAATGGAACTTGATTCCTGTAACATAAACATTAGAAACCTGAAAGACATTAATGGCAATATCATTAACAAACGAAGAGATCTTGAATTACGTCAGTTCAGGGAACTTTTTGTACAGGAATATAATAAGCCACTGGAATTTGAGAATAATTGTTTTATACAAGCTATGCCCCTTGAACAGAACTGTATTTCCAAATCTAAGGATTCAGGAAGATATTGGATGAATACACCATTAAAAGCTTCAGAAAAGCAACAGGATTCTCAGAATCATTGAATGCAATTTATCGTGACATGACAAATCCTGCCCACTTATCGGGACCACGTCATCTGGACAGTTTCATCGTGACAAAGTACTTCTACCCACTTACCGGGACTTGCAAAAACGCATGCCAAGCCGGACACACGCCTGTCCTGATATCGACCCACTGGGCCATTAAACATAAATTATACCAACAAAAACTGGTTATTAGTAATAAATAATTAATTATTTAGTTGTTTAACTAATATATTCGTTATATATTTACTTAGAACAAATTCAATTAAAACATTATACGATGTTAAAAAACTTTTTTAACTCGGCTATCCGGTTCTTAAGACACAATAAATTATTTGTCGGAATCAATTTGATTTGTTTGTCAATAGCTTTGGCAGCATCATTCATTATGCTGCTATATGTAATAAATGAACTCCGGAGCAACTATTATAATACTAATATAAATAGGATATACAGAGTTCTAAATTACAATGAAGAAATTAAGAAAACTATGGCATCTACACCATATTTTCTTGCAAATTCATTAAAAGCAGAATTCCCACAAATCGAAAATTCCATAAAAACATTTAAAATATTTGGATTTAAGCTTAAGATTAAAGATGAATATATAAATGTTCCCGACGCAATATCAACAGATTCTGAGATATTTAATATTTTTACAATTCCTTTCATTTATCGATCTTCTGACAAGGACTTACTTGAGAACCCGAATTCTATCGTGATCTCACGAGAACTTGCTGAAAAGATTTTCCCCGGACAAAACCCTGTCGGAAATGAAATTGTTGCTCAGGAACTTAATATAGACTACATATTCATTGTTGGCGGAGTTTTCGAGAATATTCCTTTCAATTCAACTTTAAAGGCTCAATGTTTTATTAATCACAAATGGACGGTTGGTTATCTTAGTAGAACTTTAGGGTTGAACCTTAATAAAGACTGGTCCCTTAACTTTTGGGAAACATGGATTCTTCTTTCAAAAGAAAGCAATCCGAAGACTTTCAATAATCTATTTAAAACCTTTGAGAAAAAATATCTTGGAATACATTCGCAATACCATTATTCATTACAAAGTTTACGAAATGTTTATCTTGGATCAGGCAATGTTTTGCTACCTGGAATTGTAGGTAACAAAAATATTATTAAAATTTTTTCTGCTTTTGCGCTGCTTATTATACTTGTCGCCACTCTGAATTATATAATTCTTTCTATAACAGTGTCATTGGGTAGAAGGATGGAGGTAGGTATCCGAAAGGCATTTGGAGCAACCAAAAGAGAGGTAGTTATTCAATTGTTAAGTGAATCACTATTATTGTCTTTATTTGTTTTGCCTGTTGCGTATATTTTTATGAGGATAGCACTTCCTTTTGCAGAAGATATTTTTCAAACCAAGCTGATATTAGTCTCAACAAATATTTCTTTATACTGCTTTGCATATATAGCACTAACAATAATTATTGGCATTGCTTCAGGTCTTTATACTTCGTTTTATTTGTCAGGACTTAATATTATTGACATTTTTAGAAATCAGACTTTCTTAGGTAAAAAGAAACAACTGTTTCGTTCTTCATTAATAATTGCCGAACTTATAATATTCTGTTCATTCATTTCATCTGCTTTGATTATTCGTTCGCAATACAAATATGAAATAAACAAGGATTTAGGGTATTATAAAAAAGATATTCTTTTGATTAATTTCGGGAGTGATTTTTTTGCTAATTCTGCCTATATCAATACCATTAATTCATACCCAGAAGTAATTATGGCAGCAGGTACCGTCAACAACCTTCCCAGGGATCTAGGTTTGACAATAATTAGCCATCATTTTCAGGATAAATCTATTGAGATTCCGCTTTCAGGATTGATTGTCGGTTATAATTTTATCAAAACAATGGGAATAACCCTTATAGCAGGTCGCGAATTCTCTACAGATTTTGGAAGCGATCTTGAACAATCTGTAATTTTGAATGAAACTGCTGTAAAAAGGCTGGGAATCGTTGGTGATCCAATTGGTCAGAAAATGGGAAAGGAAACAATTATTGGGACAGTAAAAGATTTTAATCTTCGGTCCCTGCATCATGAGATACCTCCAACTGAGATTATTTTTGCAAATAATAATTACATTGAGCAAGTTGCAGTACATTATAAACCAGGTACTCTAAACATTTTATTACCAAAACTTAAAGCAGAATGGAAGAAGGTTGCACCTCACAAGCCATTTGATTTTTCAACAATAGAAGAAGTCATAAAAAGCCAGTATGACTCCGAAAGTAATTTGAGTAATATAATATCAATATTTGCTGTCTTTACATTTCTTATTGCTGCATTTGGATTGTTAGGCCTTACTTTTTTTGTAAGTCGATCCAGAACAAAAGAAATCGGTTTAAAAAAAGTATTTGGCAGTTCTGAAAAATCTATTGTTTATTCCTTCTTATTGAATAATCTTATTCTTGTAGTAGTAGCAGCATTGATCTCTTTCCCGGTAACTCTTTTGATTATGAAAAATTGGTTAAACAATTTCCCATTTAAAACGAACATCAGTTCCCTGATTTTTATTATCTCGTTTTTAATATCTGCAATTATTGTCCTTTCAACAGCATTTCTCTATGCTTACAAAGCTTCTAATATTAATCCTGTTGAAGCATTAAAACATGAATAACTCCTGACCTAATATGAAAACTTATTTTCTTTTATTTTTAATCTGTATTTCAATCTCTGAAAGTCTATATTCTCAAAAGTTTAAAAAACCAATAAACTATAGATTCAAAGATGGTGAAATGGGCTATATCTCATTTTTTTCTAAAAGTGTTCACTTCCCTGTAACTGCAATAGAGAAAGGGACATTTGCTAATTCAATAACTAAAATCTCAATAAATCCTGAAGGAGGAATAACTGAAATTACTGTAGTTAATCCCATTGACAGTATAATTGACAACGAAGTACTTCGCGTAATTAACCTTTCAAAAAACCTTTGGAAAAAATGTGACAGTATCAATCACGATCAGGTATTTTATATTCAAATTGCATTCTCATTGCCAGGATTTATGCCAAATCTATGCAGATCTAAATCTCAAGAGATTATGAAACTATTTCCGGAACCAATCATAGTTAGCATACCTGAATCCTTACTACCTACCTTATCAAAAGAGAATGACTCCAAAAAACCAATTGAAAAAAGTGAAGAACTATCGGAAAAATTAAATTCAAACCTAAACATTGAGAAATTTGAAGATGCCTTACCTATTTTAAATGAACTTATTAAAAGAGATCCTTTCAACAGAGACTTGTATAAAGTGCGTATAATGATTAATGTCAGATTAAACAGACCTGAACTTGTTAACCAGGATGATAATAAAATTTTTGACTTCGCAGAAGGATTTTCACTCGATGAACTAAATAAGGACCATTATTAATATTGAGTAAGCTTTATTTCTCTTCATAATTATAAACTGATATTAAAATTTACCTAATGAGAAAGTTAATTCTATTATTTCTTTTCTTCAATATCAATTTAGTTGCTTATAACCAAGTTATTAAAGGAACTATCTTCGATACAAAAACCAAAAGTACTATTTACTCGGCATCGGTATATTTTAACGGAACCTCTGTCGGTACTCTGTCAGATGAGAATGGAAACTTTCAATTGGATATTTCTAAATATCATCCTTCAATGCCCATGACAATTAGTGCTATAGGTTATTATTCTGTAACCCTGAAAGATTTTTCAACAGCTAAACCGAATCTGGTTTATATGAACCCAAAGCTATTTGAATTGAATGAAGTAACAGTGAATGCCAAATTTCATGGATTGGAAAGGAGTGAAAATTTAACGATTTTCAGAAATGAATTTCTTGGAACTACCGGGAATGCCATGAATTGTAAAATAACCAATGAGGATGACATAAGATTTAAATATAGCTCAAATAAAGATACACTGAAAGCATACGCAACCAAACCATTACTAATCGATAATAGAGCGCTAGGATACAAAATCACCTATTACCTTGATAAATTTGAATATGACAAACAAAGTAAATCATTTCTCTTTAAGGGAAATATTATCTTCCGGGAGGATTCAACAGCTACGGCTGCAAAAAAGCAATACTTTGAAAGAAAAAGAAAACTTGCATACCTTGGGTCGAGAATCCATTTTTTCAGGGCGCTTTGGACGAATGATTTAAATTCTGCAGGATTTACAGTAAGGAATTCAGCAAACGAGATTGTCCCTTATGAGAAAATAGTATTTCAAAAAGATAGCCGTACAAAATATCTTAAATGTCCAGGTGGTTTAGGTATTTCTTACTATACAAAGCAGCCTACGAGTTTTATTGTTTTTCTTAAGGAGAGTGTTTCTTTTGATCCAAGTGGATATTTCGAACCAGAGGGTATTATCTGGGAAGGAGAAATCGAAAGACAACGCATTGCTGACTTGGTACCATATGACTTTTCAACAAATGAATAGAGGGATATTGACTCTCTTTAAGCAGGAGAAATTCGTGATTAAGAAATTTAAAAACTACTGCTAACAAGGTCGGTGCTTTAATTGCCTTCGGCAGCCCGGACAACTTCATTATGATACCCAACGCTCGTCCACTTATCGGGACTTTGCAAAAACACATGCCAACACTGGCACTGACGGCAACTCACTATTCCACCGGATCGTTATAAGCCATAATTTCAGAACCCATGATAAATTTCAGACTTAAAATCTTTACTCTGATTAATTTGATTTGCATTTGTGCCTCAGGACAAACATTAGACTTCGTAAAGATTCTTCCCGGCAGAGGCATTGTGTATAATAATGATTCCATCTTGCTATATAAATCTACTATGCGAGATGTTTGTAACATATTAAAAATTAAGGAGAAAGTAAATCCCAAAGAAATTTTATTGCGGCACTGGGACGGTTATAATTCTCAGACACTTGAGTCAACATCAGGGACAGAATATTTTCGAGAGATAAAATTTAAGTCTTTGGTTTTTGAATTCTCAGATGAAAAGGATAGAAACCACTTGAAATTAAAATGGATTCGAACAAAGGATGACAAAACTTTGAAAATTTATACTGAGAAAGGGTTAGTCATGGGAATGATTAATCCACAAATAAATGTTATATATCCAATACTTCAAAAAATTGATTATGTATCAGATAACAAGATGACTTATAATTTATATACCTATGGTATTTCAATACAATTGGCAAAGTTAATGACTGGAGATTTACAAATAATGGAAATATCAACACATTACATAATAAAATAAGAGAGTTTTATTCTTTTAACTTGGACTATTGCCGTCGTGACAGTTTCATCATGACCCAAAGCTCACATTCATTACCCGGACTTGGTACCGTCAAGNNCCGTCAAGACAGTTTCATCGTGATACGACACTTCTGTACCGTCTACTGGGCCAGTTGGGGCAAGATTTGGGTTGTTTAAATTAAAACATTAAGATATTACAACCTGAACAATAATTCAAAAGTGCACTCTGGTTCAATTTTTGTATGATATTTGCCTTAAAGCTTGACCTTATCTAAATCAAAGGAAGTTAAAAAACTATCTACATGAAAAGTACACTGCAGGATTTAATAATTCTCTTTTCAGTCATTTTTGCTATTTCTCTTTTAGCAACATGCAAGAGAGAGGAGAATCCCATTATACAAAATAATAATTGGCAAACAATCTATCAAGATTCAACAGTTTTTATGTCACAGATTCGGTTTTTAGATAAAAATACCGGGTTTGTTCTAGCCACAAATAGTGTTCCTATAGATTCTTTACGCGGAAGGCAATTTGTTTTTAAAACTTCTGATGCCGGAAAAACATGGACCAAATTTGCATGTGGATTTCCAACAGTTCGCGATGGCGCAAGAATGGTCGCTCCAATAAATGCAAATACACTAATAGGTGCTGGTTACAATATATTTAAGTCGATAGATAGTGGTTTGAACTGGTCAAATTTGAATCCAACTTATGTAGGTTCTGGTTTTTTCAGCATTTATATCAAAGACAGTTTGAATTGGGTACTTGCTGATGGCAATTCAATTACCAGGACAAGTAATGGTGGAACAACTTGGAAGGTAGTATTAACAACTGAATTCCCGGCACCTTTCAGCCTTTTCTCTTTTCCCTCTGATATGGTTGGTTATGCAACCGGAGGAGCAACTAATGATTCTTACTCATTTGGGTTTTTAGCAAAAACTTTAGATGGAGGACAAAGTTGGGTTGTTCTCAATCCTGGACCTTGGAGTTCGGATAATAAGTCTTTCCCAGATGTTTTTACAATTCAGTTTTTAACAGAACAAATAGGTTTTATATTTACTGATGATGGTAAATTATATAAAACTTTGGATGGAGCTAGTACGTGGTCATTAATTTATGATAAGAAAGAAAGTGCTTATACTAGAAGTTATTTCCTATCAGAAGATGTTGGATATTTTAGCGAAATGAATAAAATATATTGTACTGGAGATGGAGGTAAAACATGGGTAGTAGATGGCACCATTTCTTTAATTCCTAGTGACGGTGATATTATAGATTTGTTTTTCTTAAAATCTGGTTCAGGATATGCTATCACCAGAGATAGTAAAATAATAAAAAAAAATAATTAACACGATTCCTTCCTAACTGTCAAGCAAATTTACTGCTTATATTATTACAATACGTTCAATTAAAAATTCCAATAAACAGAATTGTCAAAAATGATTAAAAAACGCACTATAATTCACTTAAAATTCGTTTATCAGATATTCTTTTTTTGTCTGTTTTAAAAGGTTAATCACAGATAATATTTAAACATCATTCGTCATGAAAAAGTATGTTATTTCGTTAATCCTAATTTTTATTTCAGTTGCTTCTTATTGTGATGTTATTTTTTATCCCTCTTATCATCATGATCAATTGTGTTATTCAACTGAATTGATTTATAGCTTCGAAAAGGCAAAAAATCCTATTTGGACAACTGTTTTCTGGGGCGGAGCAGGTTGTGTAGGATCACTAAAATCCTTCAATCAACCATCATACGGATTAGAAATCGCAATCGAGAAAAGACTATACTTTCAAAAAGATAATTATAAACATTTTTTTGTCAGCGCCTATCTTGGTTCTGCATATATGACTGACTTTAAGAATGCATCAAATATTGGCATTATCCCAGGATTTAAAATCAATTACAAAGCTGAAATTTCAAGTAAATTATTATTAGAGCCTTATATCAGTTTATCTCTCCCATTAACTTATGATATTAAGGAATCATTAGGAATTAAGCCGGTCTCAGTTGTGACAATAGGCGTAAGATTTGGATTGTTTAAATTAAAAAACGAAAAAAAATTACTGCGTGATTAATAATAAAACGCACTATAACACCGACGGTGCTATGAAAAGCACATCACCATACAGAGACAAGTCCTGGAGAAATTCGGGACTTTTTGTTTATATCAGGACTAATGAATTGATATTCGGCCGGATTATTTACAATACTTTCCCGGTTGCAACCTCTCCAGGAGGATAATCCAAATATTCCATAGGTTTCTGGGCTTTCAAAATTTTCTTCCGCTTATTCTTTATTGCCTCATTAACCTTTTTATTGAGCTTTCTAAACTGTTCCTTATCTGATGCTTTTTGGATGTAGGCCTGCATTGTCTGTACTTGTTTATGACCGGAGGCATTCATGATTACATTCAGAGGAATTAGTGACATTATACAGAAAGTTATGAAACTTTTCCTGCAAACATGGGAAGTAATGATCTTTCTCCTCATGACCTTCTTGTCCTGTTCTTGCTTAAAGACTTTTCTTCTTACAATTACTTCGTCCTCGAATAACTTAAAATGTTCAAATATTTTTTGGAGTTGCCTATTAAAATATTGACCGGTATATGTAGGCAATTTAAAGTCATACTTCTTCAATATTGCCAATGGAATTTCAATAATAGGAATTGATACAGTTGTACCTGTCTTTTTGTTTACACTTGCATATTTATAATCTCCCCCCTCATCCATAAGGAAATCAGCTTTGCTAAGTCTTGAAAGGTCTGAGATCCTTAATCCCATAAAACAATTGCAAATAAAAGCATCCATGATTTTTTGCCAGGATGGATTTTCTATTTTCAAATCCATCAATTGCTGTATTTCATCAAAATTCAAAGCAACTATGCCCGTATCATATTTTTTGACTCTATATGAAAAAACAGTTGTATCAAAACTGAATATTCCTTCCTCGGTACAGTATCTTAGAAACGATTTAAGGCTATTCAATCTCTTTGCGATAGAATTATCATTCATTCCTCGTTTTTCACCTAGAAACTTGCAGAAATTAATAAGGGAAAGCTTTGTGTTAAAATCAATAAGGTATAGTTTATGCTTCAGAACGTCCTTCCCATATTCCTCAAGACACCCCTTGAGGTTATTATAATACTTCATTGTCGAAGCCTGGTAATTATACTCGGTATTAAGGTTAGCAATATAGTTACTGAATATTGGTACTAACAGTTTGTTATCCGCTTGATCTGAATTCACCGGATTATTGTTAAAAGCAACATTTTGCGCTTCCTTTTGATTTATTTCCCCTAATTGAGAATTGTTTAGCAACCGGTCACTGATATATTTATCAACCCTTTGCTTCATAAGAATGATAAGATCATTTTTCTTTTTGTAATCCGGGACTATGCTTTTATACAAGTTTTCTTTTGTCATGCTATTCTTGACAGCTGTATACTTGGTATTTATCCTGACTAAGCAATTCTGTTTGTAATAGATATAAATGTATTCATACCCATTGGATTTGAAGATTTTCAGTTCGGAAGCAGTTTTCATAGCATGTCTGGTTTTATCCATCAAATATACGGTTCAAAATTTGAACTTCCAAATCATTTGTACTAGTTTTGAACTTTTAAAATGTTACATAATAAGCAGATATACAATAATATATAAACTTGTTGGTTTGGTTCCTAATCATTTAAGAAATATCAGTTAACGAACAAATATACAGCATATTACAGCCGTTTTTATGGAGCCCAGGTGGGTCAACAAATTAACTTCTTTACAGCCCTGATATTCAAATGTATCGGGGTTTTTTATTTAGCTTTAGCTGGCACATAGCTGGCACAATTTTATCATTATATTTCCTTTTATTTAATTCAATAGTTACTATAATGTACCCCGATATCAGGGCAGGATTTAATCAAAGTTA
>PMIJ01000195.1 GCA_003157015.1 Bacteroidales bacterium | reverse complement strand
TTGCAGGCGCTCTTACCTCTTCTGGAGATGAAGGAAGATTCCTCTTTTCTGGATTTGCAATTGAAGTTTTATAACGAAGTAAAAGAGAATTTACTGATCTATGTAAAGGATCCCGGAAAACCAAATGCTATTCATCCTGAATTTGTCGTCTCAATTATTAATGAGCTGGCAGCCAAAGACACCATATTCACGGTAGACACAGGAATGTGTTGTGTATGGGCCGCTCGCTATATTGAAGGAACAGGCGAACGTAAAATGCTGGGCTCATTTAATCATGGTTCTATGGCAAATGCTATGCCTCAGGCCATTGGCGCGGCACTTGCATGTCCCGGCAAACAAGTGATTGCTTTCTGCGGTGATGGAGGCCTGTCAATGATGATGGGAGACCTGATGACAATTATCCAATATAAATTACCTGTGAAGATCATCGTTTTTAACAACAGAACACTTGGAATGGTGAAACTTGAAATGGAAGTAGCAGGGATTCCTGACCAGGAGACTAATATGTTGAATCCGGACTTCACAAAAATAGCGGAAGCAATGGGAATGCCTGGCATTACAATTAATGATCCTGCTGAGGTGAAACCGGAATTAGAAAAGGCTTTTCTACATGAGGGACCTATATTGGTTACGATCCAGACTGATCCGAATGCCTTAGCCATGCCTCCTAAACTGGAATTTGACCAGATGAAAGGTATGGCAATGTACATGGGGAGAATGATGTTAGGAGGCCGGATGGACGAAGCATTTAAGATTATTTCATCTAATTATAAGCATTTAAGTGAAGTATTTTGATTTTAAAAGTTAGCGTTAGGTGTAAATAAAAAAAGAAAGGAGTATAAATATGCCAGTATTTGGATCGCCTTTTTCAGGATTAGCAAATGAGAGGAAGCTTACGAATATGAAACTCATCAGGTTTGCAAAGAATAATTAAGTTTTACTTCTGCCAGATGGTCAATATGATCATCAACCAGACTGATGAACTTATCCTGGCATTCAACCCCATCAAGTATTATTATCAGATTCCTATTTATTTCATGCAATTGGGTTAACGTAATGTGGTACATTGTTTCCCTGTATCTGTAATGAATCTTTAAACTTACCCAATCAGAAGGAAGACAAGGTTCAATAAATAATTTTTCTGTTTCAAGCCTTAAACCCAGCAACGATTCCACAATCAGGCGATACATCCAGCCGGCTGACCCTGTATACCAGGTCCATCCTCCACGGCCAACATGAGGCGTTAAAGCATACACATCAGCAGCAACCACATATGGTTCAACTTTATACCTAGCGATGTCATCAGGAGTTTTGGTGTGATTTATGGGATTGATCATTGTTAAAATTTCCCATGCATTTTTGCTGTCTCCCAGTTTGGAGAATGCCATAGCTGCCCATATTGCCGCATGCGTATACTGACCACCATTTTCCCTTACTCCGGGAACATAACCCTTAATATAGCCGGGATTCAAATCTGATTTATCAAACGGAGGATCCAGCAACTGGACCAGCGAATCGTCCCTGCGAACAAGCCTTCTATTAACAGATTCCATTGCTATCGCTGACCTGTCGGTTTCACCTGCTCCTGATAGTACAGACCAGCTCTGAGAGATAGAATCAATCTGGCATTCAACGTTCTCTGAGGAGCCAAGAGGCATCCCGTTGTCAAAATATGCACGCCGATACCATTCACCGTCCCATCCGTTCTTTTCGATATTCTGTTGGATTTTAATTGCTTTTTCCCTGCAGAATGCAACAAATTCAGAGTCACCTCTTAACAGTGCCACTTTGATAAATTGGTTTAGAACCTCAAAAAGGAAAAGGCCAAGCCAAACGCTTTCTCCCTTACCCAGGTTTCCAACCTTATTCATGCCATCATTCCAATCACATGTGCCAATAAGTGGCAGCCCATGGTCACCGAATCTCAGCCCGTGAAGGATCGAACGTTTACAATGCTCATAAAGTGAACTTTTTTCTTCCGATTGGGTTGGAAGATCATAATACGAATCGTCTTCAGGGTTAACAAGTCTCCCTTCAATAAAATTAATGGTTTCATCAAGAACTCCCGTATCTCCTGTAGATATAACATAACGGCAAGTGGCTAGAGGTAACCATAAGTAATCGTCTGAACAATGAGTTCGAACTCCTCTTCCAATGGGTGGATGCCACCAGTGCTGGACATCTCCTTCGGGAAATTGCCGGCTTGCAAAAAGCATAAGATGCTCCCGCAGAATATCTGGCTTGGTGTGAATTAAAGCCATTACATCCTGCAGCTGGTCGCGAAATCCATATGCTCCGCCCGATTGATAATATCCACTGCGTGCCCATATCCGGCAAGCCAGAGTCTGATACAAAAGCCATCCGTTTGCAAGAATATTTATTGAGGGGTCAGTAGTTTCTACCTGCACTGCAGAGAGGGTATGGTTCCAGTATTGCCATACGGCTTCCAAAGCGCTATAAGCCGGAGCAGAACCTCTAAATCGGCGAATAATGTTGTTTGCATCCTGCAGATTGCGTCCTGTTCCAAGCCTGAATATTATTTCCCGTCCCATGCCCGCAGCCAGCTCAAAATTGACTTGTATTGCAGCACAGGGATCAAATGCCACTCCTTTTCTTCCTGAAAGACGCGAATGGAACATTGCTGCCGGTTTTTTAAGGGTTCCGTTGCGTCCAATAAATTCAGTCCGGTCACAGGTAATGGAGCATGATGTTTCATCAGTCTGCAGAAATGCAACTCTCCTGGCAAATTCAGTATTATATGGATTTGCTGCATATATAACACTGCCGTTTAAATCAGCACTGGTATTAACATGCATCGCAGTTTTATGCCGCATATCGCCTAATACCCATTCCACATAGCTTGTTGCAGATAATTTGCATGGTCGCCCCGTTTCGTTCCTGACTTTCAACACTGAAAACTTCACTGATGCATCCTGAGCAACATACACCCAAAGTTCGGTAATTATACCTCCTTCGTTATGTTCGAATACGCTATAGCCAAATCCATGACGGCTAAGGTAAATTTCTGATTCGCTGCTTGTCAAAGGTGTTGGCGACCAGAAATGGCCTGTCTCTTCATCACGAAGATACATGGTTTCGCCGCTTGAGTCGGTTACAGGATCGTTATACCATGGAGTCAGACGATATTCATGAGAATTTTCAGCCCAGGTATAAGCCATTCCATTTTCAGAAATAACAGTACCGAAGCCATTATTTGCCAGAACATTTACCCATGGTGCAGGTGTTGGTTTGTCTTTCGATGTTGTAATTACATATTCTTTCCCATCAGTTGTAAATCCTCCGATCCCGTTTTGAAAAATCAGGTCTGGTCGGGGCAATACCATCTCCGGATGAGTTTTTGCCCTGTAAGTACGCGTTGGTTTGAAACGTGAAACTGAGAACTCTCCAAAGCCGCGCCGTTTAATCTGATCTTCCAGAGTTCCCCTGGAATCACTGATAATAGCCCGGGATACGGTCTGAAAAAGGATCCGGTCCTCTGTTGATATCTGATCTGCAGAGCGTACAAATATTCCTCCCGGCCGGTCAACAACATTAGCTTCAATTCCTGCAGCTATTAGTCCTATAATCTGTTCCTGGAGTGACTGACGGTAACCTGCCCTGTCCTCGTTCCAAATTACGAGATCGACTGCCAATCCTTTTAATCTCCAGTATGCATGTGCCTGTACCAGCTGACGTACCAGATTTATGTTCGACGGGTCTTCAATTTGTAAAAGCACTATCGGCAAATCACCTGAAATGGAATACCCCCACAAACCCGACTGTCCGCGACGGTTTTTTATAAGGATTCCCGGGTCGGCCCTCAGTGATGAATTGGCAAAGATGACCGAACTGGCAAGCCGGCCATACAACTGAGCATCCGCTTCCGAAGCATTAATTTGTCTCAATACTACCTGGCTGTGTGTCCAGGCCATTTCAAAAACTCTGTTGGCTATTTGTTTATCCTGATATTTTTCTATCAGATTTAGCGCTGCTACCCTCGTTTCTCCGATGCCTGTGACTATATCTATGATTACGGACCCTTCGGGTTCAAGAACTATCTGATATTGTATGGCGACTATCGGATCGAGTACTGAGCCCTGACTTCCGCCAAGCGATTTGGAATCTGTCATCGCAATTGGTGATACAAGAGTGTTTCCCCGTCCAATGAACTGCAGACGGTCCGTCTCGTAGGTAATATTCCTGATCTCAGCACCATGAACTGCCATAAGGTGAAACATCCACAGCGAATGTTCATCTATTGACCTGGGTCTCCTGGTACAGAGAATTGCCTGTCGCTGTGGTATAATTTCTGTCTGAACAAAAAGATTACTGAATGCAGGGTGTGCTAAATCATCTGCATCCGGTGCCAGTACAACCTCTGCATAACTTGTAATATCGATAACCCTTTTTGTCCGAGTGCGGTTTATAAGCTGTACCCTTCTCAATTCAATATCATCTTCAGGGGAAACCACAATCATTGTATGTGTATCAATATCGAAATCGCGGCGGCGAAATTCAGCCTGGCCTTTTGAAAAAATGGCTTCATATTTCTCTGCTCTCCTGAGAGTAGGTTGATGTGTAGCTGACCAGAAGTTCCCATTTTCGGCGTCACGTATATAACAGAATGCTCCCCAGTTATCCTGTGTGCTGTCTTCCCGCCATCGAGTCACGGCAATATCTTTCCAGCGACTATATCCACCTCCAGAATTTGTAATCATAACCCTGTACCTTCCCTCATTTGATAATAAGTTGACTTCCGGGAATGCGGTATCAGGGGTATCAAATAAACGAAATGGAGCCTCCTGATTATTTACAGAGGTGCGAATATTTGTAATTCCGGAAGTCTGTGAAAAGAATGTTGTAGCTCTTGGAATCTTTTCCTGCAGTAACAATAAGGTTGCCTGAAATTCAGGATTCGACTCAAATCTCTTTTGCATCTTACGGTCAAGTAAAACATAAGCCAGAGAGAGGAAGCTCATTCCTTCGTGATGTGCCATGAACGACCGTATTACTGCCTTAGTCTGCCCCCTTGGCAGCCTTACGGATGTGTAATCTATCGCTTCGTAGAAACCATATTCACCCATGAATCCTTCTCCCGCAAGACGTTCGAGATTATCACACGCTTCAGCCGGCATAACCATGAGTGCAAGCGCTGTTGCATATGGTGCTATAACTATATCTTCAGAAAGCCCTCTTTTAAGCCCCAGACCAGGTACTCCAAATGCACGATACTGATAATTTTGATGGATATCAACGCTGTTATATCCCGATTCCGATATACCCCATGGCACTCCTCTCAATCTTCCATAATCAATCTGCCTTTTTACTGCCGATTTACAACTCTGATACAGTAAACTATTTTCATATTCAGGCATAATAATGCGCGGCATAAGATACTCGAACATTGAACCGCTCCATGAAAGAAGAATCGGATCACCATTTATATTTGTAAGAAGGCGCCCGAATGCAAACCAGCTTTCCTGTGGTATCTTGTCCTGGGCAATAGCTACAAAACTCGATAATCTTGCTTCGGATGCCAATAAATCATAATAACTCGAATCGCGTCGTCGGTCCTCAACATTATAACCTACTGTTAGTAAATGAGTCGATATATCATAAAGAAAACCATACTCCATATCAGCAAATGCACCCGACTGGCTTACTAAAGATTCAATTTGTCCAATCCTTTCCTGTGCATTTTCACTCGCTTTTCTGAAAAGACTTTTGACCTCATCTTTAATTTTCAGGTCTCCGAAGTTTACGTCCATTGGTAATAGAGTCCAGGAGAGGATACCCCGCAATGTTGGAATAGAATTCATACCGGGAAATGCATTTTGTATTTCAGAAGAATTCGTATGTAAAAGCCAAGGGACCAATTGCGTTAATTCATCAAAAGCGCGTACGCATTGACGTGAAAGATTATTTGCCCATAATCTGTATTGAGTTCCGCTGTCGGCATTTAATGTATTAACAATTTCAGTGGAAGATGTTGAAAGTCTTTCTAGACATTTAAACAGATAACCAATCGAATCAGGCGTTTCTTTTAAAATCACATTCAAATATCTTCTGAACTGCATAATCTCATTCGTAATTGATTTCCCCGACTTATTTATTAATATTTGTAATGTGTCATCAATTCCCTCAAAAATCCTTACTCCCGGTATTAACTGATCTGGCAGGGAAAGAAGTCCCTGTCGCAGAGTTAATAGGTGACCGGCAAGGTTCCCGCTGTCGACAGATGAGATATAAAACGGCTTTAGTGGCTTCAAAGAGTGAGTATCATACCAGTTAAAGAAATGCCCCTGATATCTTTCCAAAGATCGCATTGTGGCAAAAGCATTATTTGTCCGGTTGAGTAGCTCTCCGGTAAAAATATAACCGAAATCATATGCTGACAGATTGGCAAGAAGCGAAAGGCCCATATTAGTGGGCGATGTCCGGTGCGCTATCACTGAAACAGGATGCTCCTGATAATTATCGGGTGGTAACCAGTTATCTGAGGGCCCAACAAATGTTTCAAAAAAGGACCATGTTTTCCGTGATAACTCCCTGAGAAATCCATATTGTATATCAGACAGTTTTGCGGAATATTCGACAAGAGGTTTACCTATCCACCATACAATAACAGGAAAAATTAACCAAAGTCCCAGAATTGGCCAAACCATTAAAAGTGTTATAGGAAAGAAAAGCAAAAGCGAGGTTGCGGTAAGAATTGCAACTAATGGTGATGCCCACATCGTCTGAAAAGATTCAATGAGCGCAAAACTGCTGTGACATTCAGCTTTTGTTGCAGAATTCCATTCCAGAAGACGTTTTTTTGAGATAAACAACCTCCAGCATGTTCTTAATAAAGCATTCAGACTGTAATAAGCCTCGAATGGAAGACTAACAAGCACAAATGCTGATTGGTATAATTGCCTTAAAACCGATTCTATTGCTCCCTTTATATGCTGGCTTATTAAGACCTCCTCAGGTTTTTGTATCAGATAAACCGCAGAATGAATCAATGAGGGAATCAAAATGATCCCGATTACAACCAGGGTCCAGAACCATGGAGATGATAAAATGGTCCAGCCTGCTAATAAAAGCAGAGTAAGTGCAAATTGAACAAGACTACGTCTCAGATTATCCAGAATTTTCCACCACGATAAAAGAGACAAAGGGTTTTTCCTGCGAGCACCATTAATTCGGGGCAAAATTGGCAAAAGCCATGGTAGCAATTGCCAATCACCCCTTATCCAGCGCGAACGACGATTCACATCTATTTTGTAACTTGCTGGATATTCTTCAAATAACAGCACATCGCTTAGCAATCCTGAGCGCGCATAACATCCTTCCAGAAGATCATGGCTCAGAATCCTGTTTTCCGGAAATCTATCTTTCAGAACCTGTGTAAATGCATCAACATCATATATCCCTTTACCAATAAAAGATCCTTCTCCAAACAGATCCTGATAGACATCAGATATTGCACGCGTATACGGATCTATTCCGGCCTCACTACCAAACAACATTGCATATTTTGACCGGTTTGTTCCCGGGAGACTGACAGCAACCCTTGGCTGAAGAATACTGTATCCTTCTGTTACCCGTCTTTTAATTGGATCATATATTGGTATGTTAAGAGGATGCGACATAGCCCCGATAAATTGCCTGGCAGAATCGCGAGCCAATTGTGTATCTGTATCAAGTGTAATAACGTATTTGACTTTGCTTAATAATAAAGTATTGCCTATTATAAGCGAAAAAATATTTTCAGGTCCTCCTCGTAATAAAGAATTCAGATCTGCCAGTTTTCCCCTTTTCCGTTCATAACCCATCCAGATATGATCTATTGGATTCCATTTCCGCGGACGATGAAAAAGAAAAAATGTATCCCTGTTTTCTTTTTTATATTTTTCGTTTAGTTCATTTATTTTTGTACTGACGGCCTGAATAAGCTGATCATCTTCCTCCAATTTTTCCTGTGTCGAATCTTTAAAATCGGTTAACAGACCAAAATAGAGGTTCTTATCCTGATTTGCCAGAAATCTGACCTCTAAAGCTTCTGCCAAATCTTCAATATTGCTTATGCTTAAGAGCATAGTCGGCACTACAACCAATGTTCTTGATTCCAGTGGTATCCCTTTTGAGTAATCAAGTCGTGGCAGTGGATTTGGGCTCACAAAAATTGTTACTAACCAGTTCACAAAAGCAATTGAAAGATAACTCGTACATAAAGTAAGGAGAAAACCAAGTGCCCAGAAATGCCAGCCGGCAATTCCGTCACCGTTCGCTTTTTCCAATACGCACCAGCTTAAACCTAAAGTCAGCACTATTATTGAACCCAGATAGAAAAACAGAGGAAAACGAAAGATCGTTTTATTAAATGCCAATGAAAGAGAATATTTTATTTTTATAAGATCCTCAAGCTGAGACAGGCCCTTGCCAGTAAGCCAATACCCGACATGGGCTGTGCGATCCTTCTTCCCATTCAAGTCAGCTCCGTTTTTTGCAAGATCTATCGATTTCCGGGCTATTTCAATTTCAGAAAGTTCAGTTTTTTTTGCCATCTTTTCTATAACATGACGGTAGTGGTCACGTGTATGAAAATCCATTAAGACATAAGCCTCAGCAGGGTCATCTTGTAAAACACGTTCCACATAGCTCATTGTTTCAACAAATTCACGCCAGTCCAAAGAACTCAGAAAACGAAGACTACCTATACTGTTACTTATAGATACCTGATCTGCAGCCTGTTGTTGATTTCCATATTGAATTAACTGAACAATGGTCTGATTTGATTCTGCCAACCGCTGTTCAATCCAGGTCAATGGAAATGCCAGTGCCGGACTTTGACCCTGTAAACGTCTGGCAAATTCTGAAACAAACGGTGTCGACATCGGGGGATGAGATCTTGCCATATCTGCAATTACCAGGATCAGACTTTTCGGATCCTTTTCTGCTATCTCAATCATCTTGTCAGCCCAGGTATCTGCAAGGTCTCTGTCTACTCTGCCTCCTGCAACCCTAACGGCAATACGGCGCAGGTTCTCAATCAGTGCCAGCCTCAACATTATGGGAATAGCCCACAATTCACCCAGTTTTAAAGGTGTAATGGTTTGATAGGCAGTTACAAAACGACGAAGGTTTTCGGGATCAATATGTCCCTCTCCATGAGATATGATTTCCTTTGCGATATCGAAAACACGCGGAAGGCCTGCTGACGAACCACTAAGCAAACGGGGCAGTTCCTTACTATACCCCTTGGGTAAATGTCTTCTCCCGGTGCGGATCTGCTCTTCAATTAAATAAAAATTATCAAGCAGCCATTCACCGGCGGGTGTAATCTGACTATTGGCCTTTAATGCGTCGGACATCAGATCGTGCACCTCCAGAAGTATGATTTCATTTTCTGCAAGACGCGAGAGCAGTTTCTGGTCAGGGTCAACTCTGGGGCCAAGGATATGCAATCCTGCCAGGATTTTGCCGTACTGCTCCATCTGTTCGGTACTGAATAATTCCGAACTCAGAGGAGGTTCACCATCTGCATATTTTTGTGAAAGATCATTTTCCCACAGATGCGATTTTAGACGATGAAGTGATTCGTTAATTAATGCGGGTCCTATTTTCATGCATAACTTGTCTTTAGAAAAAAACAAAATGAGATCTGAATTGCAGCTGTTTAATTCTGATTTGCCCCATTTAAATTTCAGCTCCAATTTTATGGATATAACGCGGGAAAAGTGTTACATTAATAATGAAAGAAGTTACATAATTATTGCATTTTATGTTTATCACAACAAAGTCCTTAATGTTAAAATACGTGAATAATGTAACTCTTTCTAAGAGTTATGTAACGGTTGAGGGAATTGGGCAGACTACCTTTGAGTTAAACTAATAAATCAAAATTATGCCATTATTAACTATTTTAATCGTACTGATTGTTGCAGGTGTTCTACTATGGCTTGTCAACAATTATATCCCAATGGACCATAAGATAAAGAACATTCTCAACGCAGTGGTTGTAGTAGTCGTTATAGTATGGCTTCTCAAAGTTTTTGGGGTTTTTGTTTATCTAAAGGATATACATCTTTAATAATGTATGCCGGGTTTAATAAAAGCAGTTCATCCGTTTTGAACTGCTCTCTATATTCTATTAATCATTTGCAAAAACCCAGATGATTCAAAACAAAATGAAAAGACTTGAAAATAAGTCTGTATTTATAACAGGCGGATTATCTGGTATAGGGAAAGAATGTGCTCTGGCAGCAGCAAAAGAGGGAGCGAATATAGTAATCGCTGATCTGAATTCTGAAATAACTGATAAAGTAATGGAAGTTATCAGAAAAGAAAACTCAAAAGCGGTTTTCGTTGAGTGTGATGTAGCAGAATATGCTCAGGTACAAGATGCAATTCATAAAACTATATCCGCATTCGGAACCCTCGATATCGCTCTCAACAACGCTGGTATAGGGGGTGAAGCAAATAAAGTTGGGGAGATGAGTGTAGAAGGCTGGTTAAAAGTAATTAACATTAACCTTAACGGTGTTTTTTACTGCATGAAACTTGAACTTGTCCAGATGTCAAAGCAAAAGTCAGGAGTCATTGTAAATATGTCTTCTATTCTGGGGAAAGTAGGTTTTGCCAATTCTTCAAACTATGTTGCGGCAAAACATGGAATTCTGGGGCTTACTCAAACCGCGGCGCTTGAATATGCACCTGAAGGTATAAGGATCAACGCAATTTGCCCGGGTTTTATCGACACTCCGTTACTCAGCAATGCGGGGATAAGTGAAAATACTGAACTCAAAAAATATATAGTGGGTCTGCACCCTGTGAAAAGGCTGGGAAAATCTGAGGAAATAGCCTCAGTCTTTATTTTTCTTGTTTCTGAAGATAGTTCATTCATGACAGGATCCGCTATCGATGTTGATGGCGGTTATCTTGCACAATAATGAGAATATCAGCATCATTATGAAATATTTTCTAGCGGAATCTGACTGCACGCAGACAAAGGGAAAAGAAGCTGACCGGGTTCTTATTTAGCTATAAAGATCTCGGATATAATAGAAAAACTTTTCCCTGTTTCACATCATTCATAAGAAACATTTCGCAGGTCCGTTGTAAAAACAATAAGTTACAGAGTTGCTATTTTAATTCTGGATTTTGTTGCAATATACCTTTTTACAGGCAAAATAAAGGTTGCACTGGGTTTTATGATTGTGAGTAATATCTATACCACAATTGGCTACTTTTTTCACGAAAGGATATGGGATAAAATAAAATTGGTCAGAAATTATCTCTCTTAAGATGTGAATTATATAACTTCTTTAGAAAGATGTGTAACAATTTTCAAATGAAAGGGAATCAACTTTGTATTTTAAATTCTTAGAATCAATAAACAGAATATATCCTCAGTTAACTTTTTAATATCGATTAAGATGAACTGGACATATGTATTGGACGATGCTGCATTAATGGAAGGCCAGATGACTGCCGTGTACCCGCTGGGTGTGAATGTCGTTTTGGCACGCGTCAGTGGCGTTATCTATGCTATTTCGGGCAAATGCGTTCACATGGCGTGTCCGTTATTCACCGGAAAGCTTGAAAGTTATACTATCACCTGTCCATGCCATGATTGGCAGTTCGATATTCGAACTGGCAAGTTCCTAGATGCCTCTGAACTTCTACTTAAGATTTATCCAACTCAGTCAGAAACAGGTAAAATATTTGTCAATCTCAACGATTTAGTTTAATTAATTTCAAAGAAAAAGAAAATGAATAAAGTAATTCTGCTAAATAAACGACCGGTAGGAAAACCTGCTTTAGCTGATTTCAGGTTTTCAAGTGATGCAATCCCGGTTCCCACATCCGGAGATGTGTTATTAAAGACATTATATGTTTCTGTAGATCCTTATCTGAGAGGAAGGATGAGTGATTCCAAATCGTATGTTCCATCATTTGAAATAGGCAAACCAATACAATCAGGCATAATAGCCGAGGTTATAGACTCTACCCATTCTGAATTTACAAAGGGAGATTTTGTTTCTGGCATCCTGGAATGGAAAGAATACCAGATTTCAGATGGGAAAGGTTTAAAAAAGGTCGATCAGAATATTTCTGCATTATCATCTTACCTGGGAATATTGGGAATGACCGGGATTACTGCTTATCTGGGTTTGATCGAAATCGGAGCACCCAAAAAAGGAGAAACAATTGTGGTGTCAGGGGCTGCAGGAGCAGTGGGAAGTGTAGTGGGTCAGATTGGGAAGATTCTGGGTTGCACGGTAATAGGTATAACAGGTTCAGATAAAAAAGCCGAACTTCTTAAATCAAAATTCAAATTTGATTCTGCTATTAATTATAAAACTGTTCCGGATCTGAATATGGCAATCCGAAATACCTGCCCGAAAGGAGTTGATATTTATTTTGACAATGTCGGAGGTGAAATTTCAGATGCGGTTTTGGCTAATATTAACAAACATGCCAGACTGCCGGTTTGTGGCGCAATATCTCTTTACAATGAAACTAAGGTACCTGTTGGACCACGAATTCAAACAATACTTTTAACAAAAAGCGCCACTATGAGAGGGTTTATTGTTGGTGATTTTTCTTCGAAATTCCCCGAAGCTATAAAGCAATTAGCCGTTTGGCTAAAGGAAGGAAAGCTCACCTATGCTGAAACTATTGTCAGTGGATTTGATAATATTCCACAGGCATTTCTTGACCTTTTTGATGGAAAAAATGAAGGCAAAATGATCGTAAAAATCTAAGTCTAATAAATATATCTAATGAAAGTACTAATTGTTCTTACTTCGCATGGAATCCTGGGAAATACAGGTGAAAAAACCGGTTTCTGGATTGAAGAATTTGCAACACCCTATTATGTTCTAAATGATGCAGGTGCAGAGTTGACCATAGCTTCTCCAAAAGGGGGTCAACCACCGGCCGATCCTAAAAGTGAATCTGCTGATGCACAAACCCTTGCCACCAAAAGGTTTTATGGTGATTATGATCTGATAGATAAAGTGGCTCATACCTTAAAACTAAATGAAATAAATGAGGCAGAATATGATGCAGTTTTTTATCCGGGAGGTCATGGACCATTGTGGGATCTGGCAACCGATGTAATTTCTATAGCTCTGATTGAAAACTTTTACAAAAATAATAAGCCGGTCGCTTTTGTCTGCCATGCGCCTGCAGCACTGCTTAAAGTTAAAGCACCCGATGGCGAACCGTTAGTAAAGGGCAAGGAGGTAACTGGTTTTTCAGACACAGAGGAAGAAGCAGTAAAATTAACTAAAGTAGTTCCTTTTTTATTAGAAGATGAACTTAAAAAACTGGGTGCGCTTTATAGCAGAGGAGATGACTGGAGTTCTTATGTTAAAGCAGATGGACTTTTAATTACCGGTCAGAACCCTGCATCATCAGAAGCGGTAGCCAGGCTGCTTTTAAAAGCCATTAATGATAAAAAATAAGTGTAATTCTAAACACTTTAATAAGCTCAAACATCTGTTTTGAATCAGGAAAATAATATTTTTTGACACAAATAAATATACTTATGAAAGGATTTAAAAGCAACATTGAAAANNTATACACCGGCAAACATCTTCAACTTGTTCTAATGACCTTAAAACCAGGAGAAGACATTGGTGCAGAAATCCATCCTGAAAACGATCAGTTCTTCAGGTTTGAAAGCGGAACAGGGAAATGCATTATTGATGGAAATGAATATCATATTAAGGATGGCGATGTAATTCTTGTACCTGCAGGCGCTAAGCATAATGTTATAAATGCAGATCCAAAAAACGAATTAAAAATGTATACAATATATGGACCGCCCAATCATCAGGATGGCACCATAAGAACCACAAAAGAAGATGCAGAAAAAAAAGATGAAGAATTTGATGGTAAAACAAGTGAATAAATTTTACCGTCGGGATAAATAAAAATTATTATTATGATACGAAAATTAAAATCCGGTGGATACCGCATTTATTCCATTAAAATAAACCCGGAAACAAAAAAACGCAGGAATCTTGGAACCTTTGAGACAATAGAAGAGGCAAAAAAACACGAACGGGAAATACAATATTTTAAACACATCAGATAAAATGGGAGAAACTAATTATGTCCGATAAATATCAAATATTCTTAAAGCAGATACGGTTATGCTAGCAGTCGGATATCATTCCAAAGGGACCTCTTTGATTGAAGCTCTTCGCAGCAAGC
>PMIJ01000107.1:2916-9740 GCA_003157015.1 Bacteroidales bacterium | reverse complement strand
ATTCCCAATACTGAGGGACTAGGTTACAGGTTCCAGCGGAGTCGCAATCGTTACCTCTAACGGCCCGGCGGTTTAATGAGTTGCCGGGAGCCTGCCACGTCTTGGCGTGTTGACAGGGTAAATACATGACAACTGAGCGCCTGCCCCGATCGAAGCGTCGGGGTCGGCCGGCAGCCCTATTGATTCTGCCTCAACTGCAGGATCAGTCCAGGTGCCTTAAGGTGTGATAAGTGGGTTAAATTCTTCTCTCATAGACTNNGCGAAGCGGGAAGCCAACCGAGGACCGTCCACAATTTTGTTTGCGAAGCAACTAGATAAGTTCATTCGGTCCGAGCTCAGCGAAGCTAATTAATTAAACCGACCGAGTTGGGCGATGCCTTTTAATGTCATTTGTAGATTTTCTGCTTTAATACTGAAGTGTTAAGACGTTTGATTTGGTTGGACCAAGCCAATATCTCCCATCAGACAAAGTTCTTTGTGACTTTGGAATCTGCTTGACGCATTGAAAACTAAGTTCACAATAATAAATTCCTGAAGGGAAAAAGGGATAGCCTTTGAGATTTACAGTTCTTGTAATTGAATCACCACTATATATCTTAGTGAACCAGTCACGACTCCAGAAATCATTTGATTGAGGAGCGATCACTTTTTTTAAAGTAGATTCACGTAGATTAGGCTCATCAACATTTTGAAATACTGGACCATTATTATAATAATGAAAAAGTCCAGGTCCCATTTTATCTGGGTCAATGACATATAGATTCTCTTGATCAAGATTGAGAATTGTGTAAGTATATTCTACAGAAGCTGTATCAGCATTATTGTCGAAAATTATCTTTTTCAACTTTAGCGTAATTCCATTATGTAGAATATTAGCCTTTCCCAAAGCTTTCTTGACTTCAATATCTTGGCGGGAATCATTTAAAGTACCATTATAAAACCAAGCCCAAGAAATAAATAGTAAATCATTTGAATTGGATATCAAGTTTTGTTCATCGTCAATCTTTGGTAATGGCCAATCAACTCCAGATGATATGGAACCTTTGAATAATCCTACATAACGCCTTTGTCCATCTGCAATAACCATGAATGGTTTATCCCACCAAGATATGGGGAAAAGTTTGTTTTCAAGTGGTGGGAAGAAATGATATTTGTCTTGTTTTAAATATGCAATATGACATGAAAAGTCATAGAAATCAATATCATTATTTGTTAACCAGGGAAGTTTTTGAATTTCAATTTTAGAAAGAGCTGCACTATCTTGGTCCGCTAACTCTTTAGTAAGTATATCTTCAATCTTTGTGTCAGGATTTTGAAGCAAGTAAATAGCAAAATCATTCTTAGTTAGAACACTAGGATTGTCAACTTTTGAACATTGCATGGAAGTTAAAAATACTGTAAACAAAATGATCTTCAATGCTTTTCCCATATTAGTAATTTTTTATGAAAAGAATTTTTCTACTTGTCAATCTGGTTTTTGCTAAGTCCCGATAGGTGAACGAGTGTTTGGTGTCACGATGAAGCTGTCCGGGCTAACGAAGGCAATTAATTAATTCACCGTCCGAGTTAGGCTTAGACTATTATCTTTAAGTACGGGATAAACTATTTTCAAATGTCAATAGTTATAGAGAAGAGGTTTGTCCCAACCAGCAAGATTTAAAACAATTTGGTTGCCAGTAGTTCTTGAGGGTTTGAGATCAAATAGAATCGTTTTTCCAAGTGCAGCAGAACAAATTTCATTATTTTTTAAAGAAAGCCTGATTTCCCTTTGGGGTGGTAAAGAAAAAAGTACTCCAGGTGAACCAACTAAATTAACTCTCCAATTTGTAGCATCACAACCAGATGCACCAAAGGAAATTTTCAAATAATCCCCAGTTATAGTTGCTTCAGTAATTATTAATGGATCATTTGGATAAGATTGGAAGATGTCATTTCCAATTAATATTTGATTATCAGATCCATTAATAGAGTCATCTTTGCTGCATTTAAGTAAACCAAATACAGAAGTGATTACGAGTAGAATAAGAAAGAGTGTTTTTCTAATTCTTTTCATAAAATAGAGTTTTGAGGGTTCTGAAAATACTTTACCAAAAATTGTACCAATTAATGATTTATGTTAAATGTTTCGTACACTATAGTCCGAAATACTCAGACGTTTAAGCCTAACTAAATAGCGTTTTATAGACAGTCTTATAACAGCTTTCGCAATACTCATTTGGTTCCTGTTTACATTCTCTTTCTTACAGCACAGCCCCGTCAGTCACAAAAGCATTTCACCAACAATCCGCTGCATCCTCAATGTTTAAAGGCTTTTGTCCGACTCTTCACAATCGATACTAAAGTTAAACAAAAAACAGATCTGCATTGAAATAAGTACATGGGAATTTTATATTGGAGGTTATCAACCGGCACAAAATGGCTTAATGACTTTAAAGAAAATTTATTAAAATAGTAACCAAATTAAAAACAATTGTAAAATTATATTTTATTCATATTTCAAGCTCTCCACAGGATTAGCCCGTGATGTTTTTAGGATTTGGAGACCAATTGAAATCAATACGATAACACATGATAATAAACCAATTAAAAAGAACATGGATATTCGTATTGGTGCTTTGTATGCAAAATTTTGAAGCCAGAATTTAGATATGAAAATACCAAGTGGAATCGCCAAAATATTAGCTATTAAAAGTAATAGTAAAAAATCTTTGAAAAACAGGTTTGATATTGTTAAGGAAGTTGCTCCCAGAACCTTACGTATGCCAATTTCTTTAGTTCTTTGTTTTGATATAAATAAGGCTAAACCAATTAGTCCCATACAAGCAATAAGTGCAGAAACAATTGTAAACGACATTACTACAACGCCCAACCTGAGTTCTGAAGTATAATTCTCATCATTTAATTGATTGAAAAACCTGATTTCAAATTTATCATCTGCCTGAATATTCAATATAGACTTTCTAATATTTTCGAATGTCGCCTTGATATTGTGATTATCAACCCTTACTGCAATATCCCTCAGATACTTATTCTCAATAACAATCGCAGTTGGAATTATTTTCTTATGTAATGAGTGAATATGAATATCTTCTATAATTCCTATTATAGTGAATTTGTCATACATAAAATCTACTTGTTTACCTAATTCATCACTAAACAAACCAATACTTTTTAAAGCTGATTTTGTCATAATGATTGACCTGCTTGCACCTGACGAAGTGGTTTTAGAAAAATCATTGCCTTCAACTATTTTTATACCAAAAGTTTTAATAAAATCTTTTTCTACCCAAAGTAACTCGAGGTCGATTTTTTTTTCTGGATCATCATTGCATTTGACTTTCTGTAACGTATTACTGGTAGTTGGAGGTAATAGTAGTGCAGCACTGACATCCATTATTCCAGGATTTTTTATTAGTTCTTCCTTGATAGCGTTAAACCTTTCAACCGAAATAAAATCATGACGTTGAACAATTAGCAAATTTTCCTTGTCAAACCCTAAGTCTTTATTTCTAAAATAGTCAGACTGCTTTTTAATTACTGTTGAAAACTGCATCAGACTAATAAAAAGAACCAACTGCACCCCAATTAATATCTTCGCAAGCAGACTCCTTTTTAAAACCGTATCTGGGATCGACATTACTAATTCGACAGTTTTATATTTGGAAATTTTTCTGGAAATAATAAACCCGGAAAGAACACCGACAATTAGTGTAACAAATAGTATCATAGATATCACTTGCCATTGAAGAGTATCAATCATCCTTTTCCCAAAAATGGATTCACAATGAGGAGCCAGATAGAAATAAATAGCAAAAGCAAAAGGGAAAGCTATTAACGCTTCAATCAATGATTCGTTGATAAGTTGGATGAAGAGATAAGTGCTATTACTTCCAAATGCTTTTCGGATGCCTGCTTCTTTAACCCGTTTTGAAGCACGTGCCGTAGATAGAATAACATAGTTTGCGCTACCTGCAATTAATAAAACAAATAAAACAATCATGTATATCCAAATTACTACCTGATTACCGTTCTGGTTAAGCAAATTGTTTATTAAATGTGAAGAATGCAAGTACATTTCTGGTAAAGGCTGAAGCTGGCATGTATAATCAATATCTTTTACGGTTGACAGATTGTTGTTTATTTTCTGCTCAACTTCTTCGCGGGAAGTTTGCTTTGAAAGTAAAACAAAAGTATTGAGAATAGCATTATCCCTTAGGTTAGTTGATTTAATATCAGCACCTAATAGTTTTTCTAATAAAAAGATATTTGTAATAAAATCAATTTGTATAGATGAATTAACAGGTAAATCTGCAATGACTCCAGTAACTGTCAACAAAGCATCCTTCCCATTATTTTCAATCAGCAGTTCTTTACCAACAATATCGAGACTGTTGAAGTATTTAAATGCTTTTGATTTAGTAAGTACAACTGAATTTGCTTCTTTTAACAATGAAGCAGGATTCCCAGCGATAATTTTGAATGAAAAAATATCGAAAATAGAGTTATCTGTACAGATAATATTTCTTTCTGGTATCAGTTCATTGTTTTTCTTAATATCTGCAGCAATATTTTGAATCCTGCATGTATTTTTAATACCCGGTATCTGACTGGCAAAAAACTCTGCTCCATAAAATGATGTATTGGGATTATATGTACCAAAGTCCCTGCTTCTTTCGATTATTCTATAGATTTGTTTCCTGTTTTTATGGAAATTGTCATAGGAAAGTTCTGTTGTCAGAAAAAGCAATATGATAAAGGCTGAGGATAGGCTTAATATCAAACCCAGAATATTTATTCCCGCATATAGTTTATTGCTGAATATATTTCTGAAAGTAATTTTTATAAAGTGTTTAAGCATGTAAATAAGTTATTTAAACTCAAAAATGGAATCAGCTATTACAGGATTAGTTAGATATTCGCTGATAGTTTCTTTACTAAAGCAACCAGCATGATTAGATTGTGAAATCTCAAAAGGTAGTTGCATTCCTTTTACGTTTTTGTAATTCGAATATGTCGCAATGGTAGGGTCAGGAAAATCAGGAAAATATACAACCCGTTGTAAAAGGTAATTTTTCATATCGATATAATAATCAAGCGTATCAGATGAATTGGTGATAATTCTGATCTTGAATAACTCATTCTTATTTAACGTGGTTTTTCCTTCATATTTAACCTGCTTGCATTTTTTTTGCCAGTTATACAAAAGACCCTGGATATCAGACTTTTCCATTGATTGTATCCTGTCGATACTTATATCAGGGAAGTTTTCCTTTATATTACTGCCGGAAAAAGGACTGAGTATTCCGCCCTTCCCATTATTGTATAAAACAGTATGTATCTTATTGAACATGTAGGTATCCACCCTGAACTTTGTCGGATATTTTATATATTCCTTAAATTCAGCTTCATAATTGTCACTCATGTAAACCTTTTTCCCTTTTACAATAAGAGTTTGAAGCTTATTAAAATTTGATTGTCCTCTGGCTGACAGATAATTATCAATTATATTATCTAATGTTTGCGAAAAAACCGAAGCATCAAACACAAAAAGCGATAAGGTTAGGAAGAAAACATTTTTCAACATTGCATTAAGTTTTAAATATCTGGAACATTTTATGAGTAACTAAATACAAATTATGGATGCAGAGAATAGCAACATTCCGGTTAATCCATTTTTATAACAATATTTTCTTCTTCATTTAATTCTACTTCTTTGCTTTTATTACCTGAAACATTAACAACGGTAATCTTTTTAACACTACTGGGAATCGAATCGAGGACAAATTTTCCTTCACTGTCAGTTAATGTTCCAACAGGTTTGTTTTTTAGTGGGTTATTAAATGTAATAATCGATCCACCAATGGGCTTCATATCCGCTGCATTGACAACTTTCCCGCTAATCCTTCTATACTTAATGATGGATTTGTCGTTATTTGATTCACTATGGTGTTGTGATCCCGTATTACAACTAATCAGCCCAAAGCTGACGACAATGCTAACAAGCCAAATTATTTTTTTCATAGTTTCAATATTGGTTTATATTAAGTGATCTTTATTTTACGAGTTATTTTTAAAAAAACAAGTTCAATTTTCTTTACCTCTATTGTTATTTCATAAGTGTATGAAATGAAAGTCCAACCGCGTTGATAGCTGCAAATAGCATCATTTGCTTTAGAAATCGAAAAACTGAGTTAAATAGTTTTTGAAAATACATTTTGATTTTGATCAATGAGTTTAAACAAATATACGACTATCTTTATAGTCATGCAACTATTTTATAATAAATTTGCCTATAACAATAGTCATTTTTGTATTGCTGGGTCACTTTGATTCTTAAATTTGGTTGAGGTCAGCGTCGTTGATGTGGTTTTTGCCATTCCTGGCAAGTGGAAGAAAAGTTATGGGTCAGGATAAGTTGTCTTAACGGTACCAAGTCCCGATAGATGGACAAATATTGTCGGTCCAGATGAAAGAGTCCAGATGGCGTTTGCAAAAACCCTTGAGGCAACCGAGGAAACCGCGAAGCGGTTGACGAGCTCAGCGAAGCTNNTAATTAAACCGTCCGAGTTATAGTGCGTTGTGTGCCCTGCGTTACTCAAGGGTACAGAGAAGAATAAAGTTCTTTGAATGAGTAACATAACTTTAAGTAAGATGGTAGTCATCTGATCAGTTGTCAAGTCCTGGAAACGAGTCGAGTCCCACGGGTAATATCGGAAGTCTCACGGCAAGGATAAGATTATCTATGGTCATTTGAAATTGGTCTACCGGCAAAGATGTTTCAGGCATATTTGTCAAACCGCCCTGCGGTGCTGTGTTTTCAAGAC
>PMIJ01000107.1:0-2908 GCA_003157015.1 Bacteroidales bacterium | reverse complement strand
TATCCGGCATTAAGATGGCATGAACACTATCCGGGCTTACTTGAGGAACAGGGGAACCTGAAAGAGAATGTAAAGGGAAAAGGGCGAAAACCTGAATTGGCAAGCCTGAAATACCGAAGTTTCTTTCAGGGGCGGATGAAGCCGTAGTAGTGATGATCTTCCCGGAAACGGGAGAGGAGCGAAGGGCTTCACATGAAGTGTTTCTTTTTGTATTACAACTTAATGAAAATTGAGAATGATTTTTGAAGAGAGACAAAAGACGCATCCTATTGACAGGAAGCAGGTCTGGGAAGCTTTCAAACAAGTGAGAGCAAGTGGCGGAAGCGCAGGCGTTGATGGAACGACCATCGACGTCGTAAGAAGCAATCCTAGGAAATATCTTTACCCGGTATGGAGCAGGATGGCTAGCGGAAGCTATTTTCCTAAACCAGTTCGACAAGTTCTGATACCAAAGAGTGACGGAACAAAGAGATCCTTGGGTATTCCAACGGTCGCCGACCGGGTGGCTCAAATGGTTGTTAAACAGAAGTTGGAGAAGCTTGTAGATAAGCATTTCAGTGCATGTTCATTTGGTTACAGACCAGATTTAAGTGCGCACGATGCAATCGAGAGATGTCGTGTCCATTGTATGAGACACAGTTGGGTAATAGACCTGGACATAAAGGGCTTCTTTGACAACATTGACCATGAGCTGATGATGCAGTTAGTAAAGCGATTTACGCAGGAGAGATATATACTCCTGTACATTGAGCGCTGGCTAAAAGCACCGATACGGCTGACAGATGGAACACTAAAGGAGAGTGAGGGCAGGGGAACACCGCAAGGCGGAGTTATCAGTCCCTTACTTGCAAACATTTTTCTGCATTTTGCTTTTGACATGTGGATTGGGAAACAACTTCCCAAGGAAAGATTTGAACGGTATGCTGATGATATAATAATTCATTGTAGCACCTTCAAAGAAACCATGAGAATACTGGAAGCGGTGAAACTGCGATTGAGAGAATACAAATTAGAGCTCAATCAAAGTAAAACGAAGATAGTCTATTGTCATGCCAGTCAGAAGCCACAAATCCCGGATCAGGAAGTATACAGATCATTTGATTTTCTTGGTTTCACATTTAAGCCCAGAATAATCAAGACACGGGGTATCATTCAAGTAGGAACGACCCCGGCCATCAGCCGTGCCAGTCAGAAGCGGATCAATGAGCAATGTTTTAAGCTCAAGATTCACAGGATGGTACATCTTACTCTCGACAAGATTGCAATTATATTGAGGTCGAGGACAAGAGGCTGGATCAATTACTATGGTAAATTCCGAAGATCGGATATGCATGGAGTGTTTCGCACGCTGAATTTCCGCTTGGCTCGATGGGTGAGGAACAAATATCGCAGGTTCAGACGTAAACATTGGTTCTTTGCTTATAAATGGCTTGTGGATGTTTCTCAGAAATTTCCTTCTCTGTTTGTGCATTGGGAATATGGTTTCCGTCCGTAGCGTCTTTTCATGAAGAGCCGTATGATGCGAGAGTATCACGTACGGTTCTGTGAGAGGTTTGGGGGTGTAATTCCCCCTTACCTACTCGACTTTTAATTCTCTAAATCTATACTTTAATCCAATTTGAAATTCTGTAAATCCTGAAACTCCAGAAAATGCTTGATTTCCACCTTTTAGAAATAATCCATCAGTTATAATTTCAGGCCGAATTGTAAAACAAAGTGATAATTGAGGAGAAATAAATTTTTTGATCTCAATCTTAGAAATCAATCCAAGTCCTATTTCTTTAGTTAAACCATTATTTTGAATAAAGTTAAACCTATTCGAGGTTTGTCCCTGTCTTTCATCTATTTGATCTTGTCCCCATAGATAATTGTAACTAACCTCTGGTCCAAGAGAAATTGATGCATTATCATTATTTTTGAGTAATCTCTGAATATTTAATCGAATTGAAAACCTCTTAGAAATAGCGTGAATCTCATCAGCAACAATTAAATTGGGGTCCCCATCTATATACGGAATTTCATCAAATTTTACATTGTTAAAATTATAATGAATACCAAATCCAATTTTATACTTACTGCCAACATTCTGTTGATATTGAAGCCCAATTCCATACGCATTTTGAAATCTTTTCTCTGTAGAAGTATTTAATGAACTGCTAAATTCAAGTTCTTGTCCAAAACAAGTTAATCTCATTAATAGAGACAACAATATCAACACTGGGGTTTTCATATTTAATAATATCTATGTTAATAGTCCAGGGTACAATTTTAGTATTGATTTGATTGGAATCAATTAATTCTTTTGATGATCCTATGATCCCTTGTTAACGCGTAACCTTCTCCGGTTTCTAAAAAAGTCCAGTATAGAATATCTGAGCCTTGGGTGTCGTTGTAATTATCAACCGTCCAAGTCTTCCCTCCATCATTTGTAACATAAACTGTTACACCCTCGCTATAATATCCAATTTTTTCTGAAATAAAATGTTGAAGTCCGTTTGAGTAATGATTATTATGTACTAATAACCAACTATTGCCACCATCCACTGTTTTGTATAATTTGGAATCATAGGTCGCAATATATCCTATTTGATCTGTAATAAATTGCAATGCATTCAGATATGGCATTGTACTCCCATTAGATTTCCACGGTTCAGGATTCAGCATAGTCCAGTTTTGACCTCCATCAGTGGTCTTTAAAATAGAACCACTACTACCTCCAGGACCTACAGAAAAATCCATAACGATACCTCCAGTACTTGTATAACCTACAAGTGAAGAAGGGAATGTGAAGTTTTCGTAAATATCGCCAGGAGAAATATTATAGACCATTTGCCATGTTTGCCCGGCATTAATTGTTCTATAGATATCACCGCTTCTAGTAAAAATCCAGGTTAAACTATTGATGGCA
>PMIJ01000176.1 GCA_003157015.1 Bacteroidales bacterium | reverse complement strand
ATTAATAAGGATCAACTAAATAATTGAACCACAAATGATCATAAAGCACAAAGCAAAGTTACACAAAGGGAATACAGGCCGATTAATACATTTTAATACATTTTAACCTACCGGAATTTTATAAAATTCCATTTGTTATTAATCAATTTTATTTATCCATAATTTTTTTAGCTTAGCATTTTAATAATAGATATTATCGAATTCTAGTAACTAATATGTCATTAAAATAAACTATTATGAAAACACGTATCCTGCTGGCATTTATTCTATCACTTTTTATAGTTCCATCATATGCTCAAAAGAAAAACCCCTCTTCTCAGAAAGCTGATGAAGGTTACAAATTTACACCTGTAGTCGCATTAAAAGCCACATCTGTAAAGAACCAGGCTTCAACCGGAACATGCTGGGATTTTGCGACAACTTCATTTTTTGAATCGGAACTTCTTCGCATGGGAAAAGGAGAATATGACCTGTCTGAAATGTATATAGTCCGATATAACTATGTCGACCGGCTGAAAGACAATTTCATCCAGCAGGGTAAAGGGAACCTGGGTCAGGGCAGTGTCGGGCATGACTGGATAGTTGAATTTGAAAAAAACGGAATTGTCCCATCTGAGGTATATACCGGTCTTAATTACGGCATGCCAAATCATAATCACAGTGAACTTAACGCTTTCGTAAATGCTATCGCTACGGTTCCTGTTAAAAGAAACAGGGAAAGCGATCAGTATTTCACTATAGTCGATGCAGTACTCGATACTTACCTTGGCAAAGTTCCTCAGACCTTTACCTATAAAGGAGTCGGGTATACACCTAAATCATTCACAGCAAGCCTTGGAATTAAACCTGAAGATTACATTGAGATCACTTCCTTCACCCTTTTCCCATTCTATACACAGGGACTCGTTCCGATTCCCGATAACTGGAGGAAAATGAATTATTACAATGTACCTCTTAATGAACTTATCTCAATTATGGATTCCGCACTCGTGAAAGGCTTTACAATTGCCTGGGATGGCGATGTAAGTGAAAAAGGTTTCTCACATTTCAAAGGGGTTGCAATAATACCTGAATTAGAAAATACCGACCAGTATTCCAACGCTGATAAAGCCAGATACGGTAAAATGACTAAAGAGGAACGCGCTGCCGAAGCTTATAAATTCAGCAGACCGTTTCCTGAGGTAAAAGTGACTCAGGAATCAAGGGAAGCTGGCTACGACGATAAATCCACAACTGATGATCACCTGATGCATGTTACCGGAATCGTTAAAGATCAGAATGGCACAAAATATTATATAACAAAAAACTCATGGGGAACCGACAGAAATCCTTTCGGAGGATATCTGAACATGTCTGAAAATTATGTCCGCGCCAAGACAATCGCAATCATGGTGAATAAAAACGGACTCACTGCGGATATAAAGAAAAAACTGGGATTGTAATATATAGAGTAGAGACAGGTCTGAGACCTGTCTCTACATAATCATAAAATGGTCGCAGGGCCGCACCATCGCGTGGACTTATTCAGCCATAAGATTGCAACCTCTGATATCGGAATTATCAAACCTTCCGAGTATCTCGAAACCTCCGTTTTCATGAACCCTGCCAAGATCGCCAGTGGCAATGAAGGAACAAGAGTTAATATTTGCCAGGTCGATTATATTAATCCCTCCGGTTCCGTCCGGTTCGTCATAAAGTGTCAGCGGATCCAGTGGATCCCTTATAATTATTTTCATCCATGGCGGTGAGAAAAATATCCCATCCTCTTTTGAGTAAGCCTGACTTAACAACTCAGTCATTCCATATTCCGAATGAATTGTATGTACGTTGAGTTTTTCTTTTAGCACAGAATGAAGTTCTGAACGCGTTAGTTCTTTCCTTCTCCCTTTCATCCCACCTGTTTCCATCACAATAACACCTGTAAGATCAGGGGATTGGTTTTCCGCCAGATCAATCAATGCAAAACTTACACCGAGCAGCAGAACTTTCTGTTTTTTTTCGATTGCATTTTTTATAGTCTGAACGAGTCTGTCAGGATTATTTTTGTAGAAACTGCTGAAGCGATTCATGCTTCTCCCGATAATCTTATCAGCCATATAAACAAGTGAAGATCCTGTTCTTTCCGTGTATGAAGGAAGCAAAGCGGCAATGAGATATTCTTCCGGTTCTCCATAAAACAGCCTGAAAGATCGCAGAAAACTTTCCTCATATAATTTAAGATCATTTACATAGTGCTTCCCTGGTGTAACACCAGTTGTGCCGCTGCTTTCAAAGACCATTTCAACGGGAAGGTTGCCTGTCAGAATTTTATGATTTCTAAAGAATTCAACAGGAAGAAAAGGTATTTCAAAGGGGGATTTTGGCTTTAAAGATCTTCTTCCCAGGCTATTTATAAAATCACGATATACAATATTATTATTGTATTGATATTCAAACACTTCAAGAGAGATTGCCCAGAAGTCTTCTGTGCTTTTTATGCTGAATATTCTCCGTTGCAAGTCTTGCAATCGCATTCTCATTTAGCCGGAAAAGTGGATGAGCCATCGGGTTGATATATCCATTGGAATGTGCATTCCCCATAAGGTACAGACTGTCTGGTTTCATTAATTGTACTGACAATCCTGATTTTTGTATAGTTATTATTTCCTGATTTGTAGATCCAAACCTGGTTGTCATTTAAAGGATCTGCCATATCCTGCCATTGCGTCGCAGAAACTGTCTTCAGACCGTCAAAAGCAGCTTGGGCTGTTGTTGCATCAGCATAATCACCTACTTTAAAAAATGAAGGATTCAGATTATTGGTCTGAAGCGTTAATCTTGGTGTTACGTTGTCAACATTGACATATATTGTAATATCCGGACCAGGAGTAGCCGTTGTAGCAACCAGTTTTGCGCCCGAAAATAAAAATCCATAATTATAATAAGTTGTTGTAGAGGAGAAATAAGTGATGTTGTCAATGGTATCAATGCCGGAGCTACGGGTTGGTTCTTTTTTTGTACATCCTGTAAGAATTGAAAATATTGCAAGCAATATGAATGATGTTACCTTCATAATGCAAAGATAGTAGTTTTAGAATTAACCGTGTTTCATAGCCAACGACACACGACACACGACTCAAGGAAGATTTATTCAGAAATCACTCTTTCACCCCTCTCCTCTTCTCCCAGTCTCTTCGTCTCTAAGTCTCTTCGTCTTCTTCTATTCTCCTCGAATAGCAGTAATTCCCGGAAGCTTTTTCCCTTCCATATACTCCAGCATGGCGCCTCCTCCGGTAGAAACATAACTGACTTTATCTGCCAGCCCGTTTTTGTTGATTGCAGCTACCGAGTCACCTCCTCCGATAAGACTGTACGCCCCTTTTGAAGTTGCTGCTGCAATTGCTTTAGCAATGGCGGTCGTCCCTTTTGAAAATTTTTCCATTTCAAAGACACCCATCGGCCCGTTCCAGAGAATTGTTTTTGAATTTTCAATTACTGATGAAAATTCTTTAATGGTTTTTTCTGCGATATCGAGCCCCATCCATCCGTCAGCAACGGCATCGACAGTTGTTATATTAGTATTAGCCTCATTGTCAAATTTATCAGCGTTAAGACTGTCAACCGGAAGATAAAGTTTGACTTTCTTTTCTTTAGCTTTTTCAATAAGTTTCAGAGCGAGATCAAGTTTATCCTCTTCACAGAGAGACTTGCCTATTTTGCCACCCATAGCTTTAACAAAGGTGTAGGTCATTCCTCCTCCGATAATAAGATTATCAACCCTGTTAAGAAGGTTTTCGATCAGCATGATCTTATCCGAAACTTTTGCGCCACCCATTATAGCGGTGAAAGGCCTCTGAGGATCCTTCAGAACCTTATCCATAGCTGCAAGCTCGCTGTTGATGAGGAAACCGAACATTCTATGGTCTATATCGAAAAAATCAGCCATTACCGCCGTGGTTGCGTGGGCACGGTGAGCTGTCCCGAATGCATCATTAACATAAATTTCACCATAACCGGCAAGTTTTTTTGCCATTTCTTTCTGCTTTACTTTCATCTCTGCTTTGGCTGCCTTTTTCTCTTCGTCAGTAACGGTCTCAGGCAATATGGGTTTCCCTTCTTCTTCGGGATAAAAACGTACATTCTCGAGTAGCAGGATTTCGCCTGGTTTCAAATCTGCAGACATTTTAACGGCCGACTCGCCGAGACAATCATCAGCAAACAACACTTTTTTACCCAGTAGTTTTCCCAGAACCGGAAGAACAGGCTTTAGGGAATATTTCTCCATTCTGCCCTCAGGTCTTCCCAGATGGGACATAAGTATCAGGCACCCGCCATCATTAAGAATTTTATTAATTGTCTTCAATGCTCCCCTTATTCGGGTATCATCAGTCACAATAAATGTCTTTTTGTCGAGGGGTACATTAAAATCGACCCTGACTATTGCCTTTTTTCCTTTGAAATTAAAGTCCTGAATCATTTTCATAGATCAACTATTTTTATTTAGTACATGAAATTCTCATTTGCAAACCTACATTTTTTTTGGAAATAATCCTTTGCAAAAATGTCTCAAAATTGAAGGTCTTCGCAGCAAGCTACGAAGAACCGGAACGAAGTGGAGCTCAGCGCAGCTAATCTTCGATCCCCTAAGGTAAATTCTTAATGCTCGCTGACACCGCAGCAAGCAACGGAGAACCGATCCGCCACTTGGCGGAGAGCTCGTCGAAGCCAATGCGCTCGCGGGGATTCAAACCTCTGTGAACTAATATTAATTCCTGAACTGAATAGAACGCTTCAGTTTAATGGCACCTCTTTATAAAAGAATGATTAAATTTGAAAAAAAGTTATGGCAAAAATTACTAGAAAAGGGAATCCAACTAACACTTCCGGGAATCTGCCCTCCAAAGGGAGCATGGCACCGGGGTTTACCCTGGTTAAATCTGACCTTACAAACCTTTCCTTTTCAGATCTTAAGGGGAAAAAACTGATTCTGAATATCTTTCCGAGCCTTGATACTTCAACATGTGCTATTTCGGTTCGTAAATTTAACCAGTTTGCTGCAGTAAAGACCGGTACTGTAGTTCTGGGCATCTCGAAAGACCTTCCCTTTGCCCATGGACGGTTTTGCTCTACTGAGGGTATTACAAATGTTATAACGCTCTCAGGTTTTCGCGACACGGCTTTCGGTAAAGCTTACGGCGTGGATATTATTGATGGACCTATGGCCGGACTTTATGCCCGTAGCATAGTGATTGTTGATGAAAACGGCAAGGTAATTTATACACAGCTTGTTCCTGAAATAACTCAGGAACCTGACTATGATTCCGCACTAGCTGTTATATAAGTCGCTGAAGGAACAATCGGCATATGAATTTTTCACAGATCCCCGGCCAAGAAGAGATCAAAGCAAAATTGCTAAGGTCAGTTAAGGAAGAAAGAGTCAGTCATGCTCAGCTGTTCACAGGTCCGGAAGGATGCGGAAGTATGGCTCTGGCACTGGCATATGCCCGGTATATAAGTTGTGAGAACAAATCAGATTTAGACTCATGCGGAACATGTAAATCGTGTGTAAAATATGAGAAACTTATTCATCCCGATCTTCATTTTGTCTTTCCGGTTATAAAGGGAAAGAAAGCCACTGATCCGGTCAGCGATAATTATATTGAGGAATGGAGAGAGTTTGTAAAGAGATCTCCTTATTTTTCTCTTAACAACTGGATGGATTCAATAGAAGTAGGGAATGCACAGGGTATGATTTTTGCTTCGGAAGCTTCTGAAATAATTAAAAAACTAAGCCTCAAAACTTTCGAATCTGATTTTAAAATAATGATAATCTGGCTCCCTGAAAAAATGCACCAGGCAACAGCCAATAAATTGCTTAAGATGATTGAGGAGCCGCCCGAAAAAACTCTTTTCCTTCTTGTATCTGAAGAGCCCGATAAGGTAATTTCCACAATTCTCTCGAGATGCCAGCTCGTTAAAATACCTTCCTTCAAAAGTCACAATATTGAGGAATATCTAACCGGCAGATTTAATATTCCGGTAGAGAAAGCTGCTGATGTGTCGCGTGTGTCGAACGGTAATATAACAAGAGCTATAGAGCTTTGTGAAAACGAAGATTCTTCNNAACAGGCAGGGAAGCCCAGAAAAACTTTATTTCTTTTTCAATGAGGATTCTCAGGGAAAACCTGATGCTGTCTCTGGGTCAGCTGAAAAACAGTCTCGTATTCCTGACAGGTGAAGAGGCATCTTTCTCCGGAAATTTTCACCCATTTATTAATCAGAATAATATTTATAAGCTTGCGGAAGAGTTCAACCTGGTCTATTCACATATTGAGTCAAACGGAAATGCAAAAATAATCTTCCTTGACCTCGCTTTGAAAGTCACAAAGCTGATTCGCTGATATATACACTGTATATTGAAATTGAATCAATTATTCATTACTTTTGCGGAATAATTTCTGAATCTAAAAGTTCTATGACGGATAATGAAGATATTCAAGAGCAGACCGGGGAAGAGATCCGGATGCCTGATATTACATATAAGCCCGGGTACAATAAGCTGGATTCTTTCAACTGGCTGAAAGACCTGCCGGAAACTCCCGAGCTGAACGATATAGTTGAGATCAGGTTCAAAAATACAAGAAAAGGTTTTTTCAGGAATGTAAACGGCCTGAGGCTCGAGATTGGTGATGTGGTTGCAGTAGAAGCTTCTCCGGGGCATGATATTGGAAGAGTTTCCATGGTCGGACACCTGGTGCAGGAACAGCTTAAAAGACTCAAAGCTCATCCATCGCCTGACGATCTGAAAAAAGTCTACAGGAAGGCAAAAGCTGTTGACATTCAGAAATGGGAAGAGGCAAAGAAGCTGGAAACTACCACCATGTTGCGCTCTAGAAAAATTTCTGAAGAGCTGAAGCTTAATATGAAGATTGGGGATGTTGAATACCAGGGAGATAAAACAAAAGCCATTTTTTATTATATTGCCGATGAGAGAGTTGATTTCCGTCAGCTAATTAAAGTCCTGGCCGATGAATTCAGAGTCAGAATAGAGATGCGCCAGATAGGTGCACGCCAGGAAGCAGGAAGAATAGGAGGAATAGGGTCATGCGGAAGAGAGCTGTGCTGTGCAACGCATATCACTAATTTTATTTCTGTAACAACCACTCACGCTAAATACCAGGAGCTATCTCTGAATCCACAGAAACTTGCCGGCCAATGCAGTAAACTTAAATGTTGCCTCAACTTTGAACTCGACTGTTATGTTGATGCACAAAGATCATTCCCACCTAGAGATGTTCCCCTTGAAGCTCTCGACTGTACGGGTTATTTCCAAAAGCTTGAAGTTCATAAAGGTTTGTACTGGTTTTCGACCGATCCGCATTCAAATGCAAACCTTATAGCACTTCCGGTACAAAGGGTACGTGAGATTCAGGCTATAAACAGGAAAGGCAAAAAAGTCGATAAGCTTAAACTTGTTGATGAATCATGGGAGATAACACCTGTTTCCCAGGATTTGCTTAAGAATAACAGTCTTACTAGGTTCGATCCTCCTGATAATAAAAATCCGCAGACTAAGGGTTCTCACAAAAGAAAAAACAGAAGATTCAATGATAAAAGGAATAAATAGATTTTCATTCGTTCTGATAATGACATTTTTATTATTACTCCTTTCATGCAAGAGCAGGGTAATCTATACAAATTCCATGGCAATGGCACAAGAAACCTGGAAACTGATAGATGTATCCGATTTTAAAGTTCTGATAACAGATACTGTTAACAGTAATAATGTTTTTTTTACTATCCGGAACGGGTCATCTTATCCATTTCGCAATATTTTTCTTTTTGTGACTACTACTTCACCGGATGGGAAAAAAATTACGGATACCCTCCAATACAACCTTGCCGATGAGAAAGGAAAATGGTTTGGTAAAGGATTTGGTGATATACATGAGCTGAATCTTCCATACAAATCTAATGTATTTTTCCCCCTGAAAGGCACTTACGAGTTTAAGATTCAGCATGGTATGCGCGTTGAAAATCTTAAAGGTGTTTATGATTTCGGTTTGAGAATAGAAAAAATCAGAAAATAAACCTCTGCAGGTGGGAAAGAATAAACTGGCCAGGTGGACTGAGTTGGGATCGTATGATAATGTTATTCAACCGGCAATCAGAGATATATCCGGAAAAGATCACGCTATAAAAGGAAGATGGCACAAAGAGCTTTTTAAAAATGAAAATCCGATTGTTCTTGAACTGGGATGCGGTAAAGGGGAATATACTGTTGGTCTGGCGAACAGTTTCCCTGAAAACAACTTCATAGGAATTGATATCAAAGGTGCCCGGATGTGGAGAGGAGCTAAAACTGCAAATGAACAAAACCTGCCGAATGTAGCCTTCCTTCGTACAAGAATTGAGTTTATTAATTCCTTTTTTTCTGAGGATGAGGTTGATGAGATCTGGATAACTTTTCCTGATCCATATCCCGGCGGACGAAACTCAAATAAAAGGCTGACATCGCCCTGGTTCCTTAATAATTACCGTCAGTTTCTGAAAAATAAGGCATTGATTCATCTTAAAACCGACAACAAAGAACTTTATAATTTCACATTTGATGTTTTAAAAAATAATGATCTGGAAATAATTTTCTCCACACGCGACCTGCATTCTGAAAAGACTGACAAAATTCTTTCAATCAGAACTCATTATGAAAAAATCTTCATGGATGCCGGTCAGAAAATAAACTACCTTTCATTCAGGCTCAATAAAGACAAGAATATCGAAAATGCCCACACGAGGTTTAAAAGAGAATAATGATTTTTTCTCAAAGGTATATGAGGTAACAAAACGCATACCTTATGGAAGAATTACTTCATATGGAGCCATAGCCAGATATCTGGGTTCCGGCAGGTCGGCCCGTATGGTCGGATGGGCACTTAATGTAAGTCACAGTAACCGCGGGTTTATCCCTGCCCATAGGGTTGTTAACCGTAATGGGCTCCTCAGCGGGAAATTTCATTTCGGTAATTCAACAACAATGGAACAACTTCTCGAAAACGAGGGCATCATAATCGAAAATGACCGCATTATCAATTTTGAGGAAAAATTCTGGGACCCGGAGACAGAACTTAAATAAGTTTTGAGTGCCTAAAATTTGGAGTACTTAAAGTTGAAAAGGTTAAAAGGTTGAAGTTAAGAATATTGATAATAATTTTAGGCACTTTAGGCACTCCAAACTTTTAGTATATAGATTTTGTATTTCGCTAAAAAACCGGTAAACTTGTACCTTGTTTATATTTAAATCAAATAAAAATAACAATGATTAACTAAATGTTTTCATTAGTGTCCACTTAATATTTT
>PMIJ01000110.1 GCA_003157015.1 Bacteroidales bacterium | reverse complement strand
AATCACTCACTTCCTACTCGATTCAGGATAAGAATCAATGTTATAATCATTGTAAAAAAAAGTAATTTTGATAAACTATGGATTTTATGAATTAAAAACAAAATGCTACTTTTGAAGGATGAGATCGATCTAAATTTTTCACAACAGAATAAACCATATTATAAATTCCTACAGTTAATTCTAATTTAAGAAAATTATTCTACTAGCAAAAATGAAAATCTTAATTACAGGTGGAGCTGGATTTATAGGATCCTATTTAACAAATCTTTTATATAATGAAGGTCATCAAGTATTTGTTATCGACAATCTCAGTAAACAAGTACATGGAAAGGAAAAGACCAAATCATTTTTATACCAAACCATTATTGATAAAGCTGATTTCTTTGAAGAAGATATCTTAACAAGCAAATCTCTCAATTCATTAATAGGTAAGGTTGATTGCATTGTTCACCTTGCTGCAGAAACTGGTACAGGGCAATCAATGTATGACATTTCAAATTATGTTAGGACAAACTCTTTAGGTACTTCTAAAATCCTTGAGTCATTGGTTAAAAATAAGAATACTGTTAAGAAATTTATTTTAGCTTCATCACGAGCAGTCTATGGTGAAGGAAAATATTCCTGTTTAGAACATGGTATTGTTTACCCAGTTGCTCGTAGAATTGAAGATATGAGAAAAGGAGATTTTGAATGTAAATGTCCAATCTGCAACAATGAAGTAACTGCATTAGCAACTGATGAAGACAGTATTATATTTCCTCAATCTATATATGGAATTACAAAATTCAATCAAGAGCAATTAGTCAAGTCAGTATGTAATAGCATAAATCTTCCTTATTCAATATTCCGATTTCAAAATGTTTATGGTAATGGTCAATCACTAAATAATCCTTACACAGGAATTTTAGCAATATTTTGCAAATTGTTACTAGAAAATAAAGAAATTAATGTTTTTGAAGATGGATTGGAATCTCGAGATTTTATACATGTTACAGATATTACAAAAGCTATTTATTTAGATTTAAAAAGTCATCAAAATTTTCAGACTTATAATGTAGGTTCAGGAAAAAGGACAACTGTTATCGAAATCGTTCATATGCTAGAGGAAAGAATAATTAGTACTGCGAAACATAGAATATCTGGTGCCTTTAGATTAGGCGATATTAGACATAATTATGCAGATGTAACTAATATTTCAAAGCTTTTAGGTTTCACCCCATCTATAAAATTGGATGATGGAATTTTTAGTTTTATCGACTGGACCAGACTTTCAGAGAGTGACCCAGTTTCAAATAATTATAAAAAAAGTGTTGCGGAAATGGAAAAATTTAAACTTTACTATAATAAGACTAATAGTTAGAAGTCCCATAAATTTAAAATAAATTAGAGTGAAACATATTTATTAAAGTGTTTATTATTTATGTATTAAACATTTTTTAAAAATTGCCATTGAAATTAACAGATATTTAGAGTACATTTTGTTATTAAAATTGTGGCAATAAATCAGTTTAATCTATCAAAAATTAATTTAGATTTAAACTTGAATTGCTTAAGTTAAGTTTAGAAAATATACAAATATTAACCTGGTTGGTAAATTAAATCAATATGCATTTAAGAGGTAAAAGAGTTTTATATTTAGATGTAGACAAGACTATTTATACAGAAGGTATTAAAGAAGCATTTGAAAGAAATGGAACTTCTGTAGATTTTTTTACTTATAATGATTTCCATGGTAACCGATTTAAGCGAAAGCTGGACGAACTCACCGGTTATAATCGAGAACGTAATAAAAGGATAAATGAAATGTTTAATTATATTAAAACGAAACACTATGATATTATCCTAATAAAGGCACCATTTAGAATGGAGCATGAGTTCTTTCAAAAGCTAATAAATTACTTCCCAAAAACAATCAAAATTAACTATAACTGGAGTTCTGTCGAAACATTTAATTTTCTTCCTTATAAAAACTATTTTGATAAAATTTATTCATTTGATATAAATGATTGTGAAAAGTATGGGCTTAATTATTATCCCCTCTTTTATTTACCTGAATTTGAAAAAGCTGGATTATACAACCATAAAAAATATGATATTTCATTTGTTGGTTCATGCTTTAATGAAGGGAGATATGAGTTTCTTCGAAGTTTTATTAATTATATAAGACAAGAATGTTTAAAATATAAATTCTATTTATATTCTCCTTCCATAAAACAAAATTTAAAAGTACTATTTACTAATCCATCTATGATGAGATATATTGGCTTCAAGTTTTTGCCTTTAAACACGGTAATAAAAATTATGAAAAATTCATCTTCAATGATTGATTATCCAATGGATACTCAAACTGGCTTGACAATGCGCACATTTGAAACTATATCAGCAGGTTTGTTATTAATAACAACAAATGAAAACATCAAAAAGGAACCTTTCTATAGGCCGGAAATAATCAAAGTAATAAAATCTGACTTGTCTGATTTGAATTTAGAGTGGATCAAAGAATTTACCCCAAAATGGGATGGTTCTTTTGAAGAATACTCTATTAATAACTGGATTAATAAAATTACTGAATACTAGTTTTTCTAAGTTATCTTAACTACTCTTAAAAGAATAAACGTTCCCTGGAGATTACGTATCAAAGACCCGAAACTTTCAAGTCTGGGAGCGGAAACGATTGAAGGTTGATTTATCCTGGCAACTTACTTGTAAGGAAGACACTGGTACTAAACTATTGGTTCGACAATCAATTGAATTCTCAGACTTTCCGATGGATTATATAAAAATCTGAATGTTAGATAAAGTTGCATTGTCAACCCCCCTTAAATTTGACCTACGTACCCCAAAAATGCTACCCGCGTTTTGATTAACTCATACCTTATCATTTCTACAGATTAAAGTATAGTATAAATCATTCTTTCTGAATGTTGTTTTCAGTATTTTAATAATTGTGTATAATACTACCCGAAATTCGG
>PMIJ01000082.1 GCA_003157015.1 Bacteroidales bacterium | reverse complement strand
ATGCAGTTCTTGTTCATCAGGCCGAAAATTTGCCGCCGGCTTCCTTCAGATTCCTCCTCACGAAGGACACCCTTGCCTTTAGCTAACACTTCCTACTGCCAAGTGTGTTCGGGTCTTGCACCCTATAGTCATCGCCCATGCCGGGCGCACTATAAAAAGCCCGACACCAAAATGCCGGGCTTTTTCTTCGTAAAAACACCAGATATTAATCAGTTTGACAAACCTCTCATGAGTTCGTAAAAGAAGTCAATCAAAGTGTTATAATAATACTGAGCAGTTCCTTCATTGTTTTTCCAAGCTTGGAACCCACAGTCTCTATCATTTCCTTCTCCTTGCCTTCACTGAAACTTAAATCCTCTTCAGTAAGAGTGCTATATTTCTTCAATAGCTTTTCTCTCTTATCTTTCCAGTATTTCACAGAATTTGTTCTCATGATAACTGCTTTTAAAATGCTATTCTGTTTAAAACATACGGGTAAATGCCTATACAAATCTTATCCATAAATATTTAACAAAGTACGTGCCAGAAATATGTTGTAGCGGAACTAAATAATCTCATTTGATTAATTGTCTTACTTTCTGACACTTCTAAAAGCTACAGAAGTCGAAAACATGAGATTATTTAAAGAGTTTTTCTCATTTCGAGAAAAATAATTGAAATTTTCTCAATAGTGGGATGATGCATGCACCGGCCCTGCATACATCGCAAACAGCACCATCAGTGAGTCATCCCCATTATCATACCACCAAAGTAAGGTATCAGCCAAATCAGCCAGACTGTTAAACTATAACGATGGAATTTTTTACGCGAGTCTTCACTTCCTTTTCTGACTACATAAGTTGCCCATATAGCATGAACAAGCATGAGCCATAGCGCTACCTGTCCCGTGAGAGAATGAATCTCGAGAAGATTCAAAGGATGCTCTGAGAGCCTGGCCATTGTCAGGGTGCCGGAAAGATCAAACATAAATCCTGCCCAGAATGCAGCCACATGCCATCCTTTAAGGTACTTTGATAAACGTTCGGACCATATACCTGTGGTATAAAAAACCAGAGCAAGAGTTATGAGGATAGTCGCAAGAATCAGAAGCTTATTCATTGCAAATAATATTTTGCAATGAATGTAGTGACAATTTCCGTTAAGAATTATGATGTTTGCGATATAAGTGGTAGGAACGTTGCATGTAACGTTCCTACATGATGATCCATGCTAATAGTACCTGCCAATGTATTTATCGTCGACAATCAGCTTTTTCATTTGCTGCGGGTCAACTGTATCCTGCTTTCTATAGATGATTTTCCCTCCGGGTTCAATGACCATGGTATATGGTAAACCACCCTGCCATTCAGGATCAATAGCCTCAATCATCTGATACACGTCATCATTATTAAAAATATAGTTCTTATTTGAAGCCTGATGCTGTTTGAGGAAATTAAGTACATCCTGTTTTTTATCTTTCTTATCGGCACTGATGGTAATCAGTTCAAATTTACGTCCGCGATACATTCTGTCAATAATAACAAGATCAGGAAATTCTGTGACACAGGGACCACACCATGTCGCCCAGATATTGATTAATCGTAGTTTACCTATAGAGTCATTTTTTACCAGTTCCTTAATCCCTTTAATATCAATATCCTCGAGCGTTACTGGCAACTCGGACCATTGTTTATACAGCTTCTGAGTATATTCGTTTTTCCACGACCATTTAATTGAACATCCGAATACTTTGGTTACAGTGTTCGCAACTGTTTTCCGTCCAAGGACTTCATCGATAGCATTTCTCAGATCTTCGCCCTGTCCGGTACCAGGTTTTTCTGATCCATCAACACGCCCCACATACTGTAAAATACGATTTCTGTCAAATACAAAGCAATGCGGAGTGGCAACAGGTCCGTATGCCAGTGCACATTTCTGATTATCACCATCATAAAGATAAGGGAATGTATACCCTTTATCTTTTGCACGTAGCTTCATTTCTTCAAAGCTGTCACCCATATCTGTATAGCCCAATTCTGAATAATTCAGAGCTGCAGTGGAATTGGGCGAAATCACAATAAGAGCAACTCCCTTTGGCCTGTAATTCTTATCAATCGCAATTATCCGGTCTTCATATGCCTGGGCAGTAGGACAATGATTACAGCTGAAAACGATAACAACCACCGGTGATTTATCAAAATCTTTCAGACTATACGTTTTACCATCGATCCCTGGAAGGCTGAAATCAGGTGCCTTCGATCCAACCTTCAGAGTAACAGGTTCAGGATGACTGGTTTGTGAATAGCAATTGACGACACTGAAAAGGAATAACACGAAAATGAGTTTTCTTGTTGCTTTCATCATAATTTACAGATTAAAAAGATCGTTATGCTCCAAAGAAATTTTTTTGCGCTTCTATAACCCTTTCTTTAAACTTCGGAAAGTTTTTCCATAACTCTTTATCACATGCTGTCAATTCTTTACATTCTATGCAACAATCATATCCTTTACCTGTTGCGCATTTGCGCACTGTACATGCTTTCACGTTTATACTGAGGGGTTTATCCGCCGGCTTGCATCCATAGCAAAAAACCTTTTCTGCATCAAAATCAATATTGAACTTCTGTTTCCATTTAAATTCTTCGTAGGCTTTTTTCCTGAGTTCAAGGCTGTTCTCAATTGTGGCTTTGTAAAGAGTGCACTCATTATTACATTTAAACCCGCAATAAGTAAGGCCTTTCAGATCCTGTTTCTGAATTTTCTTCCCGGCCTCCTGGGCAAAAATCGAATTGCCATAGAAAAGTGCACAACCTGCTGCTCCGGCTTTTAAACATTTGGCAACGAAATCACGTCGTTTAAGTTCAGTTTTCATAGTAGTAATGTTTATGGTTTCACTGATATAAAACCAAATTTAAATAAAAAACATTGATTTACAAAGGTGCAACAGGGCAACGGCCGAAAGGATGAGGCATTATGTGTAAAGTGTGAGGAAACGGCACAGGGCACAGGGCTCAGGGGAAGATCAATACAAAAGACAAAAGTATAAAGACAAAAGTTAAGGTACTTTCTTCTACATTTACATTCTTTTGAAAATATAAATCAGCAATGACAGAATCAGGCTGAGCAGGATCAAACAGAAGCCACACAGCGCATAGAAAGGAGGTTGAATTCAGTGCTTTTTCCGGGTATTGGCATTAAAAAAAACTTACAATTGTAACCCTTTGAACCAGAGTGAATGCAATTTTGTCATCTGACGGACTATCTTTTCATCAATCAGCTGCCTGTCCTCGTACTTGCGAAGTATATTGATCTCTGCGATGGAAATCATTCGTCTGCACTTAGACGAATTTGTCTTTAATAATGAACTGCTTCTCATGATACAAAGATAATTTCATCCATCCCATTAACTGTTACATAATTGCGTTAAAATGTTACATCATTCTCACACTCTTTAATTTAACTTGATAGTGTTATCTCAGCAAATATTTATAAACATTAGTTTCATGCCGCACAAATCCCAGTTTTTTATAGAGCTCATTTGCTTCAACTCTTGATGGTCTCGATGTGAGTGCAACACTTCGTGCATCCAGGGATTTTGAATACTCTATTGCAAATTTTACCAATTCATTACCAAATCCTCTGCCTCTCTGAGATTCATCAACCACTACATCTTCTATCCAGGCTTTTTTACCTGTCGGTATATTGTAAGTTCCGATAGAAAGCATTCCTACTATCTGTTTATTATCAAGTTCGGCGATGAAGAAATGAATGTTTTCTGAGGTTAATATCTCCATAATATATTGCCTGGTTGGTAAAACAGCATCAGGGGAAAGCTGTGGCAATAACCTTAAAACGGCTTCAAAAACCCGTTCACTGTATCTGTTTATCTTTTTTATCTTCATACAAAAATGTTTATAGACAAAGTTCGTTAAGGATTTCTTTTTAGTATGAATTATCCTAGTATTATTATGTCCTTAAGTATATATGATTGATCTTATGGGGCACAAGTCCTCATAATAATCAGCAACCTGCTTTTGCTATAACTTCGGCAGACAAAGCAAGCAACAAACAACGGATCTAATTCTTCTTCATTCTGCCTTTAATATTTTGATGAAAAAGCTGGTAATGTCCTCGGCAAGCAGCGAGGGATATTCCATGGCAGGAAAATGGCCTCCTGCAGGAAATTCCGACCAGTGCTGAATATTAAAACCACGTTCGATGAATCTTCTGGGAGGAAATGGATCCTCATACCTGAAATGAGCTATACCTACAGGAATATTAATAAATGAGTCTTTTCCAATTATTAGCGGATTTTTACTGTTCTCATTATACAGCCTTATGGAAGAATGTATCGTTTCTGTAATCCAGTAAAGAGTTACATTTGATAAAAGGGCATCCATGCTGAACACATTCCCGATGTATCCTCTGCAATCAGACCAACCGTACATTTTTTCTATTATCCATGCACACAAACCCATCGGCGAGTCATTTAGCCCGTAAGCAAGAGTGAGCGGTTTGGTGTTCTGTTCCAGCGAATAACCACCTTCTCTCGAATACCATTCCTCTTCCAAATCGAGATAGGAATTCTCGTCAGCAGAAAATTCCTCATTTTCTTCCAGTACAGGCACATAATTGCCCGGAATATAGTTCAAATGCATACCAGTAACATTCCCTGGATATTTCATTGAAAGAGCAGTTGATACACCGGCACCGAAGTCACCGCCCTGAACACCATATTTTTCATATCCGAGCTCCAGCATTAACTTGTGCCACAGATCGGCAATAAATGAGACATTACAGCCGGGCTGTACTATTTTTTGAGAAAAACCATATCCCGGCATTGATGGGATAACCAGGTCAAATGACATATCTTTATTCTCGGCCAATAATGGAATCAACTTTAGCATTTCAAGGAATGAGTAGGGCCAGCCATGAGTCAGGATAAGTGGAAATGATTTTTCTCCTTTTCCTTTAATATGCAGGAAATGAATTTTATACCCGTCAATATTTGCTATGAAATTCCCGTACCGGTTAATTTCACTTTCAGTATTTCTCCAGTTAAAGTAGTTGGTCCAGTAGCCATGCAATTCTTTCATATAACCCAGGCTTGCTCCATATGTCCAGCCTGAACCTTCTAACTCATCGGGCCATCGTGTAAGCATCAGCTTTGATTTTAAGTTGTCGAGGTAAGACTGTTCTATCTGAATCTCAATTTTTTTTATCATTTCACTCAACTTTTCGTGTCTCGGATATTGTTTTAGCCGATTTGCAAAGGTGCAAAGATTTAGCAAATGAAGGTAAGGGTTTATATAAAATATGAAGTCTACTATTTTGGGTATGTTTTTTAGTTACACAGAGAGCCACTGAGGTTCCACAGAGGTTCACAGAGAATAAAATTATGTAAATGGGTTTTGGGATTTTCAAGCGGCCTCAGATTATTTTGGGAAATAACTACTTTTTTGACTCAAAGTTCTCTAATCGTCGGCACGAGGACGACCCGAAAAAGAAATGAACGATTAAAACATTAACTTCAATAATTCGTTTTATATTCAGACACTGAAAACCAAAATATTATGAATCCAAATGCAATCAGAGAATTTGCTTCTTCTTATCAAAAAAGCAGGATACTGTTAACAGGTTTTGAACTTGACATATTTACAAATATTAAGGAATCAGGCTCTACAAACAAACAGATCACAAACAAACTGAAACTAGACGAACATGCCTGTGAGCGTCTTATGAATGCCCTGGTAAGCTTAGGATTTCTTAAAAAGCAAAACCTGTTATTCTTCAATACTCCCGAAAGTTTTACTTTTTTATCCAAAAAAAGTTCTGACTATCTGGGAGGTTTAATGCATTCAAACCATCTGTGGAATACTTGGAGTAATTTGACGAAGGTTGTAAGAACAGGCGTTTCAGCACATCCTGATGAAATTAATACAAGAGGAGAAGACTGGCTTACTCCCTTTATAACTGCCATGCACGACAGGGCAAAAAAGCAGTCTCCCCAGCAGCTTGCAAGTATTGATTTGTCGGGAGTAAATTCTATCCTGGATATTGGTGGCGGTTCTGGTGCATATTCTATGGAATTTGTTTCACGGAAACCCGGAATTGAAGCAACTGTTTTTGATCTGCCAAATGTTGTACCGATAACAAAAACGTTTCTTGATAAAGAAGGATTTTCAGATAAAGTAAAGACCTATGCCGGCGATTACACAACGGATGATCTGCCGGGTGGATTTGATATAGTATTTCTATCAGCAATTATTCATAGTAACTCCCTGGATGTGAATAGGGATCTGATAAAAAAATGCTTTGGTTCATTAAATCAGAATAGCCGTATAATAATCCAGGACTGGATAATGAACAATGATCGGACGCAACCAACTTCCGGCGCTGTTTTTGCAATAAATATGCTTGTGGGAACCGAATCGGGTGATTGTTATACCGAGCAGGAGGTTACCGAAATGTTAAGTGCNNTATTTCAAGAACAGAATTTGAGACTGGGTTAAGTCGTATGACAGCATTTAAGAAATGATTCCAGGCGTGCGATGTGCGGCGTTAAGTACCTTTGGCCGCTCTGCCTCGATGTGGTTTAGTGCTGATTATTATCCAATTTTATCTCTTTTCAAATACAGTCCACACATTCCCAGGCATATCATGCAGAAAATCTTTCTGAACATTATATGCCGGATAAGCCTCGATGTAGTTTTTTGCATTGAATGACTCTCCGCATGGATGTCCCATTATTGCCCAGAAC
>PMIJ01000217.1 GCA_003157015.1 Bacteroidales bacterium | reverse complement strand
TGATATGTAGGTTCTGTCTGATACTTAGTCCCATGGTAAAAGCATTCATAAGCGGTTCCGGAACCGGCAATATTAATTTCGCTTTCAATGATGTTTCTGACAGCCATTTCCACTGATTTCAGATACGATGGCTCACCGGTAATCCTGTAGAGTTCCAGAAGTCCATCATAACACGACATCATCTCATAAGCTTTTTGCCCGTTTTCGTATGACCACCATACCGAAGGGTGAGGAAATCTCTCCGAAACCGGAATGTCTGAAAGAGCACTGCTAATGAGTTTCGGACCATCGGGCGTTTCCCATTGTTCAACTATATATTTTGCAAAATCGAGATACTTTTTTTCTCCAGTCCTGCGGTACAGATAAACCATGGGTTCAAGAATGGAACTGCTTGGCATTCCATGGTAATTGCCTGTTTTAACAATATTGGTTTTTCCTGGTCCGACCTGATCAATCAGATTGTCGGCCAATCGGCACGAACCTTTCAATGCTGCTTTATCTCCTTTCAGATCATAATATGCAATCAATCCGAGCAATGTATATTTCATGCCCCAGATATCCCATTCCTTAAGCCTGGCGCTATCGCTGTAATTACCAATATACCCGGAGGGCATTTGTGTAGCAAGTAATTTATTCACTGCGCTTTGAATAATTGACAGCATTATGGAATCGTGGTTATATTCATAGGATGCAATGGCTGATTGAATCCATTTGCCCCAGAACTCACTCTGCCATAAATGGGTTTCATTCTTATGTCGGAATGGTTCAACCAGCATTTCCACATCCTGACTTTTAATCCTTTTATCAATAACAAGATCGATTTTGTTTCCCAGATATCCTTCAATTTTAATTGAATTGGGAGAGCAAGAAAACATTTTATCCGAAACAGAATTGACTGGCTCTGATTTCTTTCCGGGCTTCTGACTGGAAAGAAGTAATGTTGTGCATATTAATAATGAAACAAATAATAGTTTTTTCATTTGTGCTTTCAGTTTATTTTATTGGTACCTGAACTATTTGCCTTGGAAGTTTCTGTAGCATACTCTTTATAAAACAAAATACACTTAGAAGGTGCAAAGTACATAAAGTTAAAACCATTTCATTTAGTTCTTTTGCCCCTGGTGGAAAATCCATGTGATCTTTGTGGTTTAGGGATTTTGGCTTCCTGAACAGCTTTTGGATCAGAATATTTATTACACACTTTGAGGCAAAAGGATTTTGCAATTTATAAACAAATAATTGATAATTTGGGACCTTAATTATTTGTTTTTTCAGGATATGAATGATTTTGACAATAAAGCCAGTGAATGGGATACTAATCCTATGCACTGGGCCCGATCCGAAGCTGTTGCAACAGAATCTAAACAATTTGATGTTTTTATTATGTCAGGAAAAAGGTACTGAAACAATTCCCCGGGCTATTTGTTAGGGATATAAATTCTTTAATCTGATAAATTTAATATCATGGAAATTACATTTGATGGAGGAAAAGTTGTAACTGCTCATTCTCACGGACATATAATCAAAACAGATCAGCCTGTGCACAGTGGTGGTCAAAATTCAGCTCCGTCGCCTTATGAACTTTTTCTAGCTTCAATTGGGACCTGTACCGGAATTTATGTAAAATCATTTTGTGACAACCGGAATATTCCGACTGATAACATAAAAATAATTCAGAGTGCTGAGTTCGATGAAGAAACCGGGTTGCCGCTCAGCATTAAGCTTGATATTAATCTTCCGGCCGACTTCCCGGAAAAATATAAAGAAGCAGTTATCTCAGTTGCAGAATTGTGCAAAGTTAAAAAGACTATGGCTTCTCCTCCTTCTTTTGAAGTTATTACATCAAATATCTAAAATGAAATATATTCTATGTGTCGCTCTGTGATTCCCTGTGTCCCTCTGTGTAAGTTCTCTTTAGTTACACGGAGAAACACAGAGGATACACAGAGGACCACTGAGGAAGAAATCACTAAACTAAATACATATTTATCAGCTGTTCATAGAGTTCCTGTTTACCACTTTTGGTTTCAGGTTCTCCAAGCTCTTCAGCAATATCTCTAAGTTTACCCAGGGTCAGTTTCCCTTTTTCAAAATCTTTCCCCGCTCCCTTATCAAATGATTCATACCGTTTCTTTCTCATTTTAAGATAGTCGCTGTCTTTAAGTATTTTATCTGCTATAATCAAAGCCCTTGCAAACGTATCCATCCCGCTCACGTGAGCAATGAAGATATCTTCAATGTCAGTTGAATTACGCCTTACTTTAGCATCAAAATTGATTCCTCCGGTTGAGAATCCGCCAGCTTGTAAAATAACCATCATGGCTTCTGTAATCTCATAAATATTTGTCGGGAACTCATCAGTATCCCAGCCGTTCTGGTAATCGCCTTTATTGGCATCAATGCTTCCAAGAAGTCCGGCATCAGCAGCGACCTGAAGTTCATGCTGGAACGTATGGCCTGCAAGAGTGGCATGATTAACCTCTATATTAAGCTTAAAATCTTTATCCAGACCATGCTGGCGAAGGAAACCTATTATTGTAGCGACGTCAAAATCATACTGATGTTTTGATGGTTCCATAGGTTTTGGCTCAACCAGGAATGTACCTTTGAAGCCAATTTTTCTGCCATAATCACGTGCCAGTGACAACATCATGCCCATATGCTCCAGCTCTCTTTTCATATTTGTGTTGTGAAGGCTCATATATCCTTCCCTTCCACCCCAGAATACATAGTTTTCCCCGCCCAGGGCAACAGTTGCAGAAATAGCATTCTTTAATTGAACACCGGCATTTGCTACGACCGCAAAATCAGGATTTGTGGCTGCGCCATTCATATATCGCGGATTTGAAAAGAGGTTTGCTGTTCCCCAAAGAAGCTTTACTCCTGTCTGTTCCTGCATTTTTTTCATTACCGGAATAAACTTCCCGAGACGTTTTTCAATCTCAAATACAGTCCCGTCACCAACTATATCTGTATCGTGGAAACAATAATACCCGGCACCGATTTTTGTAAAGAACTCAAATGCAGCATCGAGCCTTTGCTTTATTTTATTATCTGTATTTGTAACATCTTCCCAGGGGTAAATCCGGGTAGCTTTGCCAAACGGGTCAGAACCATCGCCACAGAATGAGTGCCAGTATGCTATGGCAAAGCGAAGATGGTCCTTCATCTGTTTGCTGCCTACTTCTTCTTCCGGATTATACCATCTGAATGCCAGAGGATTTTTCGACTTTTTACCCTCGTATTCAATTTTCCCTATACCGGGATATGCCTCTTTTTTTCCTTTGTAAATCATAATAGATATGTTTATGTAAATTTAATCAAAAACAATGGCAACCACAAAGATCGCAAAGATCCTTTAAAACGCAGATAGGGAAAATTAACATTTAAAGTGCTGAGACTATTTCCTTCCACCTTATATAAGCGCCTTCATAGTCAGCTGATTTTAGGCTATCGGGTTCTGTCACGCTAACAGCAGTAAGTCCTTTAAAGGCCTCTTTTTCAGTAAGGTAATAACCGCATCCGATTCCGGCACCCCTGGCAGCTCCCAAAGACCCATCGGTATTGTAAAGATGTATTGTTGTTCCTGTAATACAGGACAGAACCTCACGGAAAACCTTGCTGAGGAACATATTGGCTTCGCCTGCTCTAATCACTTTCGGATCAATTCCTGCCGTTTTCATTATATCGAGACCATACCTGAATGAAAATGCGATTCCCTCCTGAGCTGCCCTGAACATATGAGCACTGGTGTGAATGTTAAAGTTTAGTCCTGTAATTCCTGCTCCCGTATCCTTATTGCCAAGCATTCTTTCTGCCCCATTGCCAAAAGGTAAGATAAATAATCCATCGGAACCCGGAGCAATCTCAGAAGCCATGTTGTTCATCTCATTGTACGACAGGTTATGACTACTATTTATTCTCAGCCAGGAATTAAGAATTCCTGTTCCATTTATACACAAAAGCACCCCAAGCCTTGAGCGTGAGTTATTGTGATTTACATGTAAAAATGTATTTACTCTTGAATACTCATCAAATTTCTTCTTGTCCGTCACACCATAAATAACACCTGATGTACCTGCTGTAGCAGCAACTTCACCAGGTTCAAGTACGTTCAGAGAAAGGGCATTGTTTGGCTGGTCACCTGCCCTGTATGAAACCGGAATTCCTGCAGGTAATCCCAGTTCGCTGGCAACAGATTTAAGAAGAAACCCGCTTACTGAGAATGACGGGGCAGCTTTGGGTAAAAGGGATGAATTAAAGCCGTAATATCTCATCAGCTCTTCGGATACTCTATTCAGGGAAAAATCCCAGAAAATACCTTCTGAAAGTCCTGAATATGATGTACTTAATTCACCTGTTAATCGCAGTGCAATATAATCGCCCGGTAACATTACCTTGTCTATCATGGAATAAAGTGCCGGCTCATGTTCCTTAACCCATGCAAGCTTTGAGGCAGTAAAATTACCCGGAGAATTAAGAAGATGAGAAAGGCAGAAATCTTTACCCAAAGAGCTGAGCGCTTTTTCACCATACCCGACAGCCCTGCTGTCGCACCAGATTATTGAGTTACGCAGAACTTTGCTGTTTTTATCAACTGCTACAAGTCCATGCATCTGATATGAGATCCCTATGGCTCCAATTTTGTCCTTCTTCTGCCCGAGTTCACGGGTGCATTCATTTATTGCAGTTTTCAGGTTTGACCACCATATTGCTGTATCCTGTTCAGCCCAGCCCGGTTTAAGCGCAATGATTTTCATTTCATCAGCAGGAGAATAAGCTGTTGCGAGGCACTTTCCCGATTCACCATCAATAACTGAAGCTTTCACCGAAGAACTTCCCAAATCAATTCCAAGTAATAACATATTCCGAGTGTAATATTTGTGCTACTTCTCTGTGGTACTCTGTGCTTCTCCGTGCAACTCGGTGACAGTTCATATTTTTTTTACACAGAGGCACTGAGAAGACATACGAGAAACACAGAGTTTAAAATTAATTAAAACCATTGACTAAACAAGGATTTTCTACTTACTGTTTCTCCGGATCCCTTACTCTTCGGTAAATGCAGTCTTTCAAATCGCAAAACCTGCAGGTGTACGGATTATATCTGACATTATTCCCGATTCCAATAAAGCCGCTTATTGATTTTATAGGATCCATTAGTGCAGAAGGAGTTAATCTGATTCCACAATAATTATCAGGAACAAGCTCAAATAATTTATGCTGCTCATCAACATCCCAACCACAATATCCAGGGCTGTACCGGTTTGTGATTTTTTTCCCTGAATCAAGTACAGCCAATTCAATTTCTGCCTGTAAAATATCAGCAGCCGATTCAACCATTTCGCTTCCTACAACATCATAAATATAACCTCGTAAAAAATCTCTTTCCTGCATCGCCTTGCGGCTCCGGGAACCAATTTCTCCTCCGGCCGTACAAAGAAATATAGCAACAGATTCTGATTTTTTCAACTGACCGTAAACAATCTTTTTTACCTGGAATCTGATTTTATTTATCTCGATCGATTTCGAATTATCATCGAACTGAACATTATTGAAAATTGTAAATTGCGCTCTTATTTTACTTATTTCCGTGCATTCTCCCAGGACTTCTTCGATCAAACCGGTGACAAGTGCCCTGTCCTCTCCCTCTTTGTACCCCAATACAGCCTCAATATCGGAAGATTTTAGATTCAGATCGTTAAAATCAAATTGGTATGTCGAGTTTATCATAGGTATTTTAAACTTTAATTTCCCCCATTCCCCTATAAAGAGGGGAGCTAAATTCGCCTTAAAATTAAGCCTCCTTCAATGGGTAAGGGGTAATTAGACCCGATTCCGTCACAATCCTCTGAACTATTGATTCCCAGCTTAGAGTCATAATATGAATTCCATTTATTCCTTGCTTCCTTTTTACCGAATCAATCACCTCAAGAGCTATCTGAACCCCTTCCTCGGAAGCAGATTCTCCTGCCTTCTCCATCCTCTTCATGATTTTTTCAGGCATACTTACTCCAGGAACATTAGTATGCAGATACTGAGCGACTTTCATACTTTTAAGAGGTGCCACACCAATCAGGATAAAGACCTTATTCAGAATATCTCTTTTATCAAGCTGTTCGAGCCATAAGTCAAGTCTGTCGGGTTCAAAAACCAGATTAGTCTGGAAAAACTGTGCTCCTGCATTAACCTTCTTTTGATCTTTAATTGCCTGTAATACAGGATCTGATGCGAAAGGAGAAGTTGCGGCCCCGAGGAACAAATCAGGACGATGCTTGAAAGATCTCCCATCGAGGTAGAGTCCGTCATCTCTCATTTTCCGAAGTATCCAGAGCATTTGAACCGAATCAATATCAAGTATATTCATGTTACTTGTCGGAGAGGGGCCTATAACCGAATTATCACCTGATATGCAGAGAATATTCTTTATTCCGATGGCATTTGCCCCGATGATGTCCGATTGCAGACTGGTTCTTGACGAGTCGCGGGCAGCAATCTGAAACACAGGTTCTGTTTCCCTGTCGATAGCCACCTTGCAACAGGCTATGCTTGACATTTTAGGCCGGGCAGAAGAGGAATCTGTAAAATTTATTGCAGTCACAAACGGCTTAACCGACTCTATATCTCTGATAAGCTTATCTGTACCCGCACCGATGGGGGGACTCACCTCGGTAGCTACAACAAATTCGCCTTTGCGAAATTTTCTTTCAAGTTCGGTGACAGGTTCCCTCACTGGAGCTTCATGATATTCAGCATCACCGCTCCACCACTCCGGTTGGCGGATGGTTTTGAAAACGCTGTCCCATACCACGGCCTTTTTTGTTTTGTCTGCTGAAATAATTCCTCCAATGAACTTACCGGTACCTGTTTTTCTGATCTGCCGAACCACATCTCCCCACGTCTCGGTGCCAACTTTGCTCCAGTCAAGAGGCGGAAGTACCTCGAGGAGAGTCTCTTCCCTGCCGGTCTTTAATGCTTTTTTGTAAATAGTAAACCAAATGCATTTTCGAGTACTGTCGACATAACATTTCTTTTCGGGAGTTATGCCTCCGCATGGCCCGTTTCTCATACCCTTGGGACATTCCATTGGACAAATGAATGCTGTTTCCTGAAGAAGACAGTTACCGCACATCCTGCATCCAAAAAGTGGACCTTTCACACAAATCTCAACTTTTGCAAGAAGTCTTTTGCCAAATGATTCCCTTTTAAACGGGAAAAAAGCCGGTTGCCACCTTCGGGCAGGTTTAATACCTGACATATTTATATTTTATACCAACGTTAAAATTATCAGGAAGTTATTGCCCTGTTCTGAAAATAATCCACGAACCTAACGGCGTAATCGTCTCGTCCCAGAACAAGGTCAGAGGCCCTGATTGCAGCTGTTATTTTTTCAGGATTAGCAATGGGACATGTTAGCCCATTCATAATCGCCAATGACACAAATGCTGAGTTTAAATCTTCTCTGCCGGGCAGGCCAAAAGAGATATTACTTGCGCCTATGGTAATGTTCAGGCCAAGTTTCTGATGGACCAGCTTTATAGTTTCAAGAGTTACAATACATGCTCTTGAGTCGGCGCTTACAGCCATTGCCAGTGGGTCAATAATTAAATTTTCCTCTTTAATTCCTGTTTTAACTGCCCTGTCAAGAATCTTTTCAGCTATGGAGAGTCTTTTTATGGGGTCATGAGTTATACCGTCATCATCCATAACAAGGCCAATTATAGCGGCTTCATATTCTTTTGCAATTTTGAGAAGTGACTTCAACGATTTCTCCTCACCATTTACAGAATTGATCAGACATTTACCTCCGGCAACTTTTAATGCTGCTTCAATTGCGTCAGGATTTGGAGAATCGAGACAAAGTGGAATGTCAAACTTTTTTCGAATCGCCAGAACCGTCTGAGGCAGTAGTTTAACATCATCCACTCCGGGATATCCTACATTTACATCAAGCACATCTGCTCCGGCTTTTATTTGACTTTCAACAAGCTCAAGAACGTAATCAAAGTTTCCTTCCTGTAAAGTAGAAACAAGTTTTTTTCTCCTTGTGGGATTAATACATTCACCTATGATAATAACCGGGCCATTAGAATCAATAGTCACCTCACTGTTTATGCCACGGAGTATTGTCTGCATTATTTTGAACATTAACCAATTTATCTTAAAAACGACTCCCCTTCCAATATTCTTTAATGAATGGTTCCGATAACCATAGATTGGGGAAAGAGTAAAAATTAACTAATAAGTTGTTTAAGGTAATTTACAGCGCCCTGCGGATCGGGAGAATAAAAATCAGCCCCTATTTTTTTGCAATATTCCATTGTAACAGGTGCTCCGCCTACAAGAATTTTCGCCTCAGAATACTTTTCTTTAATGGCAGCTACTATTTTTTTCATGTTTTCCATAGTGGTTGTAAGCAAAGCGGATAAACCTATTACTGCATCAGGATTTTCATCCAGCGCTTTAAGAAATTTTTCTGCGCCGGCATCTACGCCCAGGTCTATTACCTCCCATCCTCCGCCTTCAATCATCATTGCAACAAGATTTTTTCCAATATCATGCAGGTCACCTGATACAGTTCCGATAATTATCTTCCCTTTCCTTTTTGTCTCGCCCGACTGGAAAAATGGTTTCAGATGAGCCATAGCGCTGTTCATAGCCTTTGCCGACATTAACATCTGCGGAACATAAATTTCCTTTTTGGTGAATTTTTCGCCAACATTGGCCATCGCTGGAATGAGAGCATTTTCAAGGATTTCATCAGGACTGACACCTTCTTCAAGGGCCTTCCTGGCTAGTTCATCAGCGCCATCCTGGTCTTTCATATTTGGCGGATATGGAGATGCCTTGTTGATCTTGCCGAATTCAACACACTTTGCCAATTTATCGAGTATTTCATTCATAATATCTGCTTATAAAATTTGGATTCTTATTCGGCATAAAGATGGAATATTTATTCCTTTCTAATTTTACCACCAAAATAATTCAATATTTTATGTTTGCATCAAAAACCAGGTAAAAATTTTCAGTCTGTGACAGGTTGCAAGCATTTCAGGTAGACCAGGGCTATTGCGAAATTAAAAAGAAGAACTCATTAAATTTCACATTTTGATCAATCAACTGCTTCCATGTTATCCAAATTATTTATCTTTAAATTTAACATGTGGAGACCAGATACCATATCAAAAACGGGGCGGGAACGAAAAGCCAAATGAGTAGACGTAACTAAAATCAAAAATATGTATTGCAGAAATTGCGGGAACGAGGTTTCCGATAAAGCTATTATGTGTGTTGCATGCGGAACCCCGCCAAAAGCCGGAGACAAATTCTGCTATAACTGCAAAGCGGAAACAAATGCATCTTCAACAATCTGCATGAAATGCGGAGTGAGTCTGAAAGAGACAGCTCCGGTTCAGGAAGAAGGCAGGGACTGGCTTACGGCACTTTTGCTATGCTTCTTCCTCGGTGTGTTTGGAGTTCACAGGTTCTATACAGGCCATACCGGTATCGGGGTTGTTCAATTGCTGACACTTGGAGGATGCGGCATCTGGGCTCTGATCGATTTTATCATGATAATTGTTGGCAGTTTCAGAGATGCTGAAGGACATTTGCTGGTCAGAAGATAACAAATTGTACAGGCTTTTCAAATCAGGGGCGCTGCTCTTGATTCCCATAGTGCTTTATCTTATACCGATGGGATGGCTTAAGAATCAGCATTCGGTATGCCTGTTTAAGAACATTACAGGTCATGAATGTTATGGTTGCGGTATGACCCGTGCTATTCTTTCTGCTATTCACTTTCACTTTGCAGATGCATTTCTGTACAATAGATTATTTCTGATTGTTTTACCGTTACTTATTTATATCTGGGCAAAGAAAATAGTAAATTTATGGCTTGAAAAAATTGTTAATAAAAACCAACTTCGGAAATGAAATCATTTATTATCCTTATGCTAAGTAGTTTATTAAATATCGCTTCGGCACAGAATACTCCGGTAGGAATATTCCAGGCTAATTCCGATATAGGAAATCCAAAGAAGGCCGGTTCTGCAGTTTACAGTCCGTCTGATCAGAGTTACACTCTGAAAGGAGCCGGATATAACATCTGGTTTGAGAGAGATGAATTTCACTATCTGTTCAACAAATTAAAAGGAGATTTTATTGTGACCGCAAACTTCGAATTTGAAGGAAAAGGCACTAACCCTCACAGAAAAACAGGATGGATGGTGCGTGAAACAACTGATGAAAAATCATCTCATATCTCTGCAACTCTTCACGGCAGCGGATTAACCGTTCTTCAATGGAGAGTGTCTGCCGGTGCTGCTATGAGAGATCCTCAGGATGAGATATTTTCTAAAGACTCAACTTTTAATATTATCCAGATTGAAAGAGCCGGGAAAAATATAATAATGAGGGCGGCACACAACGGAAAGCCACTTGAAACAATCGGTTCTCATGTAATGGAAAACATGCCTGATGAAGTTCTGGTCGGCCCCTTCATTTGTTCTCACGATTCCGATATAGTGGAGACAGTTAAAATATGGAATGTCAGGATCGATCAGCCTGTTGCCGAGAATTATGACCCTGGAAAATCAGGATATCTTGGCTGCAGGATGGAGACAATGACTGTAGCAGATGGAAAAAGGAAAGTCATATTTGAAAAACCAGGCAGGTTTGAAGCCCCAAACTGGATGCCTGACGGCAAAAAGCTTCTTTTTAACATGGACGGACTGTTGTATAAGATTCCTGTTGAAGGCGGAACGACGGAAAAGCTTAATACTGATTTTGCCAAAAATATCAATAACGATCATGGGATTTCATTCGACGGGAAGATGCTAGCCATAAGCAGTTCCAGACAGGGTTTACCCGGTGGCGGCTCAACAGTTTATGTACTGCCTCTGGTTGGTGGTGTTCCTAAACTGATAACTGAAAATACTCCTTCATACTTTCACGGATGGGCACCCAATAATAAGGAACTGGTATATGTAGCAATGCGCAACGGAAAAACGTTTTACAATATATATATAAATTCAATCGAGGGAGGAAAAGAAGTCGCGCTAACTGATCTTAAAGCCGGAGAGCATGTTGACGGTTGTGAATATTCTCCTGATGGAAAGTATATCTATTATAACGGGCATTATTCAGGCACAGCCACGATGCAAATCTGGCGCATAAAACCTGATGGAACTGGCAGGGAACAACTGACATTTGACAACTACAATAACTGGTTCCCGCATATTTCTCCCGACGGGAAATGGATGGTAATAATCTCATTCCCTCCGGACATCGATGCTAACAGTCATCCCTCTTACAAACGCTGTATGTTAAGAATTTTACCTGTTAACGGCGGAGAACCTCGTGTTTTAGCATACTTGTATGGCGGACAGGGAACAATTAATGTTCCATCGTGGTCGCCTAATAGCAAACAAATAGCATTTGTAAGCAATTCAGGAAAATAGCCCCCTGTCGGGGGGCAATTAACCGAACAGAAATGAATCCTGTTTTGCGGGATTGGGGGTTAACCAATCACATAATTTTTCACTGTAATCTCTCCATAAACGGTTTCGAGGAATGGTTTGCCTTGTTTTAATCCGACATTCCCGAAGCCGGTTTCTGTTGAAATAAAGCTTGTAAAGTCACCTGCCCTTGAATCTATAAACATTTCCTGAGTCACAGCGTCATATCTTACACCTGTTAATCCCTGCAACATTCCATAGCTCGACATAGCCCTGGCATACCAGTGACCGCATTCATATTCATCAAAAGGATTTCTGATTCTTCCGTCATACCTGTTCCGGCAGGCACGGACAATTTCCAGCGCCTTCTCTTTTTCGCCAATTATCATCAGGTGCGAGGCTACCTGGTATTCTATTCCGGTCCAGACCTCATTACTATAAACGAAAGGCAGGGAAAGCATATCTCCTTTTGGCCAGGTACATAAAAGTAACCCTCCTTCTTTTCCAAGCGCATATGAAGGACGCTGGGGGTTTGAATGGTCTGTCAGATCAGGTCTGAAGTTGTATTTAAAGACAGATTTAAGATGGCTGCTCACTTTGGCAGGATCAGCTATATCCTTCAATCCACTTACTTCTGCAATCCATATTCCCAGAACACCATCGGACAGGCATCCTTTTCCATACTGATATTTTGGACCCTCTTTCTGCAATAATTCCTTTGCCTCTTCAGAATAGTCAGAATTCCAGGCACCTTTAGATGCAGCCACAGGATCAGGGGCGTTTAATCCCTTCCATACAATTTTTTGTATAAAATACTCTCCATCAAACAATTCATTCTCAAGTGCTTTTCTACCCCTCTCATATAATAATTGATACTTTTGAACATCCTCCCTTAAATACCTTCCCATCTCAGAAATAGCCTTTAATGCCCCCAGATAAAAACCCGTACACATTCCGTCAGAACCCCAGAATTCTATATCATATGTATTATGGTGGGGTTCCTCGAGCGTTCCGGTTGATCTCGGGTCCCAGGTTTTAATGCAATAATCCATACTTTTTACAACCTGACTGTACATTTTTTTCATCCATAGGCTGTCTCCGCTTATTCTCCAGTCGCGGTACATTTTCATTATTCCTCCAAGCTGGCCGTCAGCTGCTGCATAAAAGTCAGCAGCGACAGGCCTTATTGGCAATGCCGATCTGAATGTCTGGTGACCTTCCTTATCCTGGCTCGGGAAAAACTCGGTTTCACGAAGGGTTCTTTCAAGTTTCGGAAAAAGATGCGGTATAGCCTGAGCATAATTCCAGACATGAGTGCATGAACCGGCACAGCAACCTGAATTATCACCGCAGCCTTCCCAGCTCCAAAGTTTCCCGTCGGGTTGCCTAAGTACTGTAGGAGATTTAAGTATTGCCAAATTGGCAGCTATTGCTTCAATAATTTCGCCCGGAAGAGTGGAATTATAGAACGAATCTTTAAATAATCCGGATTTGGTGTGAAGATTATTATAATTCGTTTTCCAGTAATTTACAACCTCATCAAGCCCATTGAATTTTCCAGAGTACCATGGTTTATAGAAAGGATCTTTGCATGAACATTTTTCCGTAGTACAATTTCCGTCTACTTTTTCATCCGTGTCCTTTCCATATTTAAGATCCGTATCAGGAACATACCATGCTATCATCAGTTTAATAACCTTTGTCTCGCCCGGGTTTAAAGCAAAAGGAATAAACAAAGATGCACCGGGAGCGCCGTTTTCTACCGGGTCTTTCTTCCTGATTTCTCCTTTCATAATTGTGTTCCAGGTAATTGTAAGAGGATCCCACCAGCCACCTCTGAACCAGCAATGGTCGACGATGGTTCCGGGTTCATTTGTAAATATTGCAAAATCGCCTTTTGTATCAGGTTTCCCCTTCGCCCCCTCTTCACAAAATACGAAGCCATTTGCAATTGCTCTTATTTTATTGACACCGCTTGCCTGCCTCATAAAATTCACCGAATTAAACGAGAATACCGCATCAATCCTGGAAGAGCTGTTATTTCTCAATGAGTATTCCAGGGCACCGACAGGAAGACTTGAATTGTCAGTGTCAGTTGGGATGAAAGGGCTCCACCCCGTTATATGAACTTCTACCGGAATATCATCATCCTGCAACTCTATCATCGCAAACGGAAACCTGGCAATAAATTTTGCATTCTGAAAACGAGGGAAACCATAACTTGTCCCTCCTGATCCATTTGCTGAATCAGGTTGACCGAATTTTTTCCAGTCAGGAACCTGTCCCTCCAGAACTTTTGTGCCGTTTTTCAAGCCCTTTACCGAAATTGCTGCGAACATGCAGGGTTCATTAAAAACTTCAGGGTGGTTATGCACCGACATATGAGAAACACTTCCAGTTCCTTCAAGGCAGAACATGCCGGCTCCTATTCCACCAACAGGAAATGCAATACGGTCGAGATATTTTCCTGAATAAAACCCGTTAAATTCATGGCTGTCTGTCTGCTTTTTGCTTTCATTTACTGTGCCTTTTTCTGTACAGGAGGTCAAAAGATGTGCTGATCCGATTGTACCAATACCGGCCATTGCAGTATTTGTGATAAAACTGCGACGTGTAAGTCCTTTCTTATTTTTCATTCCCGATGTGTTTATGAAAACGGAGATATTTATTGATTAAGAGCCCGACTTTATAAAATTATGAAAAAGAGTTAATATGGCTACAGATAACGATTAAATAAAAAAAATAGCTATTTTTCAGTCGGGAAGTAATATCCGTATATAATGCGTTCACGATTTTACGCAGTCCTTTCGATTCTATTATTTGGCATACTCTATTGCTATACTGCTGTAGGTGTAGTAATTGTTCTGATCCTGTCCTTTTTACATCTGAAAAAACCGGTCCGTTTTCTTTTTCAGATGTGGGCCAAGTCAGTTTTCTTGATAATGGGTAAAAAATTCAAGGTATTCGGGAAGGAAAACATCATAAAAGGCGAAAGGTATATCCTTGTAGCTAACCATGCCAGTCTGTTCGATATAGTCGCAATAACATCCTTTTACCCTGGGATATCGTGGTTTGGGCATGAACGGCTTCTTAAAGTTCCGGTATTCAACCACTTGCTAAAAATCATGGACTATGTTCCATTCAAAGAGCCAAACTACAGGAATACAAAACAGATGATTAACCAGCTCATTTATAAATCTAAATATCAATCAGTTGCTATATTTCCTGAGGGAACAAGAACGCTAAGTGGAAAAATAAACCAATTTTACAGAGGGTTCATATACCTGTTCAGGACCAGAGATATTGAAATACTGCCGGTAACATTGAACGGGTTTTATAAACTGAAACCCAAAAACAGGTTTTATATCAATTTCGATTCAAAGCTTGATGTTGTAATTCATAAACCTATACGGAGAGAAGAATTATTGGGGAAAAATGATTTTGAAATAATTGAAACGGTTAAAACTGTTATTGAATCAGCTTATCATTGATTTTAATGCTGAAATGTACTTTTATTGTTAAAATTTCCAAAATATAGAATTGTTCTGACATGGAGATGGTAAGTAAGGAGTGGGTTTTTATTGTTAACCCGATAGCCGGAAACGGTTTTGGAAAAGAGATTGTTCCCAGGCTCGGGGAAATGATCCGGAAACACAATGTTGATGCAGAGATTGTTTTAACAGAAAGGAGCGGTCATGCTGCAGAATTATCGGAACAGTATTATAAAAAAGGATTCAGGTATATAATTGCTGTTGGCGGCGACGGAACATTTAATGAAATGTGCCGGCCGCTAATTAATAAGAAAGATATTACAGTCGGACTGATTTCTGCCGGTACGGGAAATGATTTCATCCAGATCCTTGGTTTTCCAAACCGTTTCGGAGACCCGGAGTGGGACATCTTTTTTAACAGGAATTCAATTGAAATGGATGCCGGATCATGCAATGGTATGATATTCCTTAATGGTATGGGATTAGGATTTGATGCCCAGGTGGCCGCCGAAAATTATACAGAACCCGGAAAAGTGAAAAGAGGAAGTAAATATAAATATATCTGGCATATTGTTAAGACTCTCCTTTTCTTCCGGGAAAAAAGAATGACTGTCATAACCGATACCGGCCGGCATGAAACTGATTGCTTTATTAACACAGTAGCGATAGGCAGAAGGTTTGCAGGTGGATTCTACCTCACACCCAAGGCTATTGCAAATGACGGATTATTAGATGTTTGCATGATAAAAAAACTTTCTCTTTTAGAAAGATTTTCAATCCTTCTTAAGGTACCGGAGGGTAAACATATCTCTGACAAAAGAGTAAATTACTATCAAACTAAAGGAATAAATCTTGAATTTCCGCAGGTGGTCCCTTTTCATGTTGACGGAGAATTATATTTCGCCGACAAATTTGATGTTACACTACTACCTGGGGCTTTAAAAATAATTTACAATCCCGATGGAAAACACTTTTTCAGGAGATAGAATTATTCCGCCGCAATATGTTACATTTTTTGATCTTGATCAGACATTGGCTGATTCTGTCAGTGGAAAATTACTCGCAAAAAGTGCTTTCAGGAAAGGTCTGTTAAAATGCAGCGATTTAGTAAATGCAGTCTTTCTTTCCTTTCTTTTCAGACTTAAACTAAGAGATCCCCTGAAAATAATAGATGATATGGTTGGCTGGGTTAAGGGTATTCCTGAAAATTCATTGCTTGAGCTGTGTTCAGAGGTAACCGGGAAATTAATCATTCCATCAGTTTATCCGGAAGCCAAAGCCGAAATAGCTTACCATAAATCAAAAAAAGCAAAAGTGGTTATCCTCTCTTCTGCTTTGAAAAGTGTTTGTGAGATAATTGCTAAAAATCTTAATATAGATGATATCATATGTTCCGAACTTGAAATTAAAAACGGATATCTGACAGGCCGGCCTCTTGGTCATATCTGTTTCGGTGAAGAAAAAGCTGTCAGGTTGCTTGAGTACTGTGAAAAAAATAACTTTTCAACTTCGGATGCCTGGTATTACGGCGATTCAATCCATGACTTCCCTGCACTCAATTCTGTAGGGAATCAGGTTTGCGTAAATCCCGATAAAAAGCTTAAAAAAGCTGCTATAAAAAGGAACTGGAGAGTTAAGAACTGGAAAAATTAATTCACCTCAAGTTTCTGCCAGTCAGGTAGTTTTGGAAATTTACCGTGTGGTTCAGTCTGGTACCAGAAACAGGTTGAAGCAATATCCGATTTTTGCTTTAGATATCTGCCACCTAAATGCCAGCCAAGATCCTGAATTGTGATTTTGAGATCGGAATCAAATCGGACCGGATCCAAAATATGCCATCTGTACAGGCCGAAGCGCTGCATAACATTATAATGCCCATCGCCGCGGATAACCTGATGCAATCCTGAATAAGGTGTGCAGAATACTGTATACTCAGATTCCTCAACTCCTGCGGAATTCTTTTTATTTGTATCAAAATCATATGAACCGCAGAAATAATCCTCAGTGCCGGTTCCACAGATAGTCGGAAAACTGGAATCGCCGTCAACATAAAACTTCATTTCACCTTCTCCCCACCATCCGTTGTTATTTATACCTACTGCAAGATATACTCCAACATACTGACCCTTTCCTTTTATTCCATCAATTATTGTATAGACAGATGGCTCGTCAGGATTCGCCCTGCGAAATTGGGCATGAAAATATCCGGCATCGGCAGGCACCTCGGTCAGAGTATAGTCAATCTGGTAAAACAGCGTCATAGGTTCGGTTTCATTTATGTTTTCCATTGTTATCCTGCACTTCCTTCTGAACGGCATTACCCAATACGAATTAAATGCGCTTCCCGGGTTCACACATATTGCTGATGAGACGAGCGGTGAATATTTGTTCCAGCCCATTCCGAAAAAATCGCCAACCGGACATTCAACTGATGGCTCAGTTTCATCATCCCAATAGATCCGAAGTATCGAGAATCGCCAGTTTCCAGTCGGAGTCATCCAAATATGTTGAATCGCTCCGGGACCATCAATCTCTGCCATTTTGAATGTTTCTCCGGGTTTAATTATTACATAAGGATTTACCTTCCATCCCTGACCAAGATCCCTCGCAGCACCTGATGCATTCGCAACATTTGACTTGTTCTTGTCAGCAGGATCTGCCATTCCTCCTTTTCCTTTTTCCCCTGTGATGTTTTCGGGACTTATTGAACGTGTTTTTGCATCTGATAACCTGTATAGGTTTCCAAGGTTCATATCCAGCCCGTTAAACTTATTCTGGGCAGAAATAATGAAAGGAAGAAGCAAGCAAATCAAAAATGACACTACAAATCTTTTCATACTATTTTATTTTAAATCCAATTTATTAATCAAACTTAAAATTATAAATAATCAGCGAATATTGAATACTAAATTGATCGTGATCTCATCGAAAGCATATTCAATTCCGATTATTCCATCTATTGCTGTCACTGTATATATTGAACGTGATTTTCCCCATCCCACTTAATTTCCATTATAAAAGGAGGACTTAATTGTGGAGGTAAGAATAACTATTCAATGTCCGTAAATAAGTCCCGCTTTGCGGGATTGCCTGCCTGCCGGTAGTGAAGGCAGCGGGAGCAAATTTACAATACCAGGGTTTGAATTGAATGCGGCAGAATTTTCACTTCAGCTGCATTATGACCAATACACAGATTATAAGTGATTTTCAGATTGCTTTGGTTCATAACAATCACTGCCATTTTCCCATCTTCATTCATAAATGCAGTTGTCAGCAACTGGCTGCGGCTTGCAGAACTGATAATCCTTTTTGCCCCCGGGCGAATAAACTTCGAGAAATGGCCTATATAATAATATGAATTTGTATAGATCAGTTGTCCCGATTTTATGTTAGCATGGACCGGTGCAAAACAAAAATTTTTAACATGATTGGGGCCTCCCGTCTCATCAAGCAAAATGTTCCAGTCTGTCCAGCCTGTCGTTCCGTTATTAAAATCATTTATCATGTTCTGGCCATAAACTTCGCCAAGGCTCCAGTTATAATACATTGCCGGATTAAAACTCTCAGGACATCCTTCGGTAAACAGAAGGTTTTTTTCAGGATAGGCCTCATGTACAATTTTAACATTATCAAACATTTTATCGCCTCCGCTCCAGCTTTCGTACCAGTGAAATCCCATTCCCCATGCATATTTTGAAGCTTCAGGATCGCTGAATATAACATTAGCCCTCTGGACCATAAGATCACGGTTATGATCCCAGACAATAATTTTTTTATCACCTAATCCTTCTTTCTGAATTGTAGGACCCAAATATTTTTTTAAAAAATCACGCTCATCATCTGCAGTATATATGCAAGATTCCCACTTTTGGGTTGCCATGGGTTCATTTTGAATTGTCATTCCCCAAACGGGGATTCCTGCCTTTTCATAAGCCTTTATAAACTTTACAAAATAGTCGGCCCATACCTGGTAATACTCGTGTTTCAATTTCCCGCCATGCAACATATCGTTATTATCTTTCATGAATCCCGGAGGACTCCATGGGCTGACAAACAATGTCAGTTTACCTCCGGCAGAAGCTATAGCCTTTTTAATGAATGGGATCCGGAATTCCATATCGTGATCAATTTTAAATGACTTTAGTTCCTTATCACCTTCATCAATATATGTATAGCTTCCGCTTGAAAAATCACAGCTGTTAATATTAGTTCTGGCCAGTGTGTACCCAATTCCATTCTTTACATCAAAGTATGCCTGCAATAGTTCTGCCTGTTTCTCTTTCGGTAATTTTGCAAAAGTTTCAGCAGATGCATCGGTCAAGGCACCTCCTATTCCCAGAAAAGTTTGAAAAGTCCTGTCAGGGTTTGCAAATACGCAAACCTGCGTCTCAAGCGGCTGAATAAGCTCTTTAAACCTTAGTGTATCTGTGACCGTGAGTCTATAACTTGTGCTGTCAGCTGTCGTATAAACAATTACCTGTTTCCCATCAGCATTAAATTGCTCAGGTTGAGCTGTTTCCGAGCTTGACATTTTCCTATTCCGAGTACAGGAAAAAAGAAGTAAAAAACTGACGGATAATAGAATATATTTTTTCATTTGAATAAATTTTGAATTGAATCCAATTTCATTTTACAGCTGGAAATATACTAAGAAACTGTCGAAACTGAGCTAATTTAGTAATAATATAACGGTGTTCAGCATCTAAATTGTAGTTTAATAAATGTATTTCTTTTCCTTTGTGTTACTTTGTGGTGTGAAAAACTCAATAATATCAATAATCTACTTTTTAGTTGGGTTAATCAGTATCATCCTTCTGAATCAATCAGCCTTCTGGCCGGGATTTTTTTCCAAGGCCCTTATAATACCAGTTCTTATAATTCTGTTTTTAGCAAATTATTATCCTCTCTCATACAAATTGCAATGGTTGATGCTTGCCGGACTTCTTTTTTCATGGGCTGGAGATGTAATTCTTGAGTTCTCGGATAACAACAGCATTTTCTTCATTATCGGACTGGTTTGTTTTCTTCTTACACATCTATTATATTTTACTGTTTTCTTTATAACTCCGGGAAAAAACTCGATCCTGAGTAATCGTATCTACTTTCTGATACCTGTAATAATTTACGGTATGATACTTGTGTCGTATCTGTATGCCGGCCTTGCTGAGATGAAGCTTCCTGTTATCCTTTATGCAATCATTATATTGATAATGCTGACAGCCGCAATAAACAGGATAGACAAAGTGAATAAAATAAGTTACTATCTGGTTCTGTCCGGTGCAATTTTGTTTGTAATCTCCGACTCATCAATAGCTATCACGAAATTCAGTCATCCGTTTAAATCATCGGGAATTGTGATAATGTCGACCTATGTTGTTGCACAATACCTTATTATTATGGGATATGTTGCTCAAACCGTGAATGTAAAACCTGATTAAACAGGTGGAAAGTTTTATAAAATGTTTTATCCAAATTGTACAAAATATTATATCTTCTTCTAACTATTTTCACATAAAATAGATTGCCTGCATATGAAAATCAGAAAAAAGGAGTATTTTTATTTCTGCGATATGCCGGAATTTCATTAACCAGCATTCGGGGATGACCGCCAAAGAGGGGAGATAAGTGCTTACTGATATTAATATAACCCAATTAGTTTTTTTACTCACAAATATGGTAATTCATTTGGCTTTTGTATTTAATCTGTCTTGATTGTGTCTGACTTAATAAAAATACCCGGGTAAGAACAAATGAAAACGATGCTTAAACAATTTTCATTTAAACATAAGAATAACAAGGTTTTATATTACGCAATTGGTTTTGTGCGCCAACTTTTTCCCTATCTGTTTTTCCAAACGGGATTGGATAAAAAAATATCTACGGTAAAGGATTTTGATATCGAATACATAAGAAAAAGAGCTAATTATTACAATAAATTAGATGAGATTGTCAATTTATCAGATGGGATAAAAAATCTTGCGCACTTTAAATTGAGGAAACAGCATAAAACCTATTTTTTCGATAGTTACGAATACACAAGATATTTTAACCAGGAACTGAGGGCAGATTTTAAATTTGGTGATGTCACCTTTGTACCGGAAGAACCTGCTATTGTGAAGAGCAGACCCATCCGCGGAAATAATTCAAATTCGGTAATTCTGAATCTTGATAAAGTGAGGCATTTCATGTTCCTAAATGATAAAAAGGATTTCAGGGAAAAGAAAAATATGCTTGTAGGCCGTAACGTAGTCGGCCAGGCACACAGAATAAAATTCCTGGAAATGTATATTAATCATCCGCTTTGCAATGTAGGGAAAATTAATGACGACGATAACCATCATAATCTTCTGAGGGAAAGAATCACAATTGAAGACCAACTTAATTATAAATTCATTCTTTGCCTGGAGGGAAACGATGTGGCAAGCAACTTAAAGTGGGTAATGTCTTCGCAATCCCTGGCTGTAATGCCTGTTCCAAAATATGAGACATGGTTCATGGAAGGTACTTTAATTCCCAATTATCATTACATGCTTATAAAAGATGATTATTCCGACCTGGAAGAACGGATGGAATATTACATAAAACACACAGACGAAGCACTGGAAATAATAAAAAATGCTCATCACTATACTGAACAATTTAAAATCAAAAAAAGAGAAGACCTTATTTCATTGCTTGTGCTTGAAAAGTATTTTTATAAAACGGGCCAGAAAAAAATCAGTGATAATCTGAAATTCATATTTTCTCCTGGTCACAGGATATGATGGGATAAATTCAGAAATACGATTTAGGTTTTTCACTCAGAAACCATGAGCAATTTCATGTGATTATATGCCTTAAAAAAATAATCATGAAGAAAGCATAGATTCTTTTGACTCGGATACTTCCCGGGTTTTTGCTGTACATTCCGACCGTAACATAGAAACGTAACGGCTTCTGGTTTATTCTTTTACCTCTGTATTAAAATGATATACTTAAGAATTGATTTGTAAATTTTATTTTCAATTGAACATATTCCTGATTTCCACGTTTTTTATCTATTGAATAATAATATTGTTTAATTAAAAAGAAAATCTATGAAAAAACTTGTCCTGATTTTATCAGTAGTGATATTTCTAGGCACTACAGGGTTTGTTCTTGTTCAGCAGAATAAAAGAACAGAAGCAGCTAAACACCCCAGAGTTGAAAATGCCATTAAAGAGCTTGAAAGTGCTATCGATTACCTTGAGAAAGCGCCCGATGATTTTGGCGGATTTAAAGCGCAGGCTATTGCTGACTCAAAAAAAGCTGTAGTATCATTGAAACGCGCTTTGAATTATCGTGCTAAAGATGATAATATGAAAAAATGATAGATTAATCCATAAATAATAAAAACTTAAAACCCCGCAGGTCATTGATCGTGCGGGGTTTGCTTTTCTAAGAAATGGGTCCCCCTGCCACCATTCAGGTTATCAATCAGTTATTTTTATTCCAAGCACAAGTATATCATCTATTTGTTCAAATTCACCCTTCCACTCTTCAATTTTTCTTTCAAGCACTTGTTTTTGTTCATACATAGGAAGTCTGAAGATCTCGAGTAATAGTTCCTTGAATCTATTTGTTTTAAAAGTTTTTCTGTCAGCACCTCCGATCTGATCAACATAACCATCAGTAAATAAATAGATAATATCATCTTTTTTTAGAGTTATATCATTACTGGTGAATTTCCTCTCTTCATCATCGTATATGCCGATTGGCATGTTATCTCCGGTAATATGGTGCAGAATGTTCTCTCTGATCATGAACATCGGGCGAAAAGCACCGGCAAATTGTAGTTTCTTGTTCTTTAAATCAAATCTGCATAGTGCGACTTCCATTCCATCTCTTGTACGGTTATCGTTTTGTGATTGATGAAGAGTTCTTATAACATTCGACCTGAGTCGGTCCAATAATTCATTTGTAGTACAGACAATCGATCTGTGAACAATTTCATTAAGAAATGTAATTCCGAGAATGCTCATGAAAGCCCCCGGCACACCATGTCCGGTACAGTCTGCCACTGCGACAAAAACGTCATTATTGTTTTGCAGGTACCAATAAAAATCACCGCTTACAATATCCAGAGGTTTAAATAATACAAAATGTTCAGGAAAATTTTCTGAAATGATCTCATCAGTTGGAAATACAGCGGATTGAATTCGCTCAGCATAATGAATGCTGATGGTCAGGTTATTTTTCTGGATTTCAATTTCATTTTTTTGACGCTACAGGATTTCATTTTTGCTAAAAAGTTCAGAAGTTCTTTCCATTACCTTTTGTTCCAGGGTTTCATTATGTTCCTTAAGTTTAACGACAAATTTTTCCAGTTCAAGTTTTTGTTCCTCAATGGTTGAACCCTGCAGATAACTTCTAAGTGCTTCTTTTATGGTTAAAACCAAATCGGGTTCTTCCCATGGTTTGGATATATACCTGTATAGTTTTGCTCTGTTCAAAGCACGCCCAACTGCCTCTGCATCTGCCTGACCTGTCAGAAGTATACTCAATGTCTTCCGGGATTTCTGATGCATGATGTAAAGGAATTCGTCTCCTTTCATACCTGGCATTATGTGGTCGGAAATAATTACAGGGATATCATAATCATTTTTCAGGGAATAGTCTACCAGATCTAATGCTTCCTCTGCACTTTCGCAGGTTTCAATAGCAATTTCACCGTCGAAAGCCTTCCGTAATTGTGCCTTTAAACTTGTTAATATTACTTTTTCATCGTCAACACATATAATCAAAGATTTTTTCATAAAAGCACTTTCATTAATATCTTAATCTAATTTTTTTAATCCTGAACTAAGTTTTTCAAATAATTCTTCTTCAGTCCATGGTTTTTGAAGACAACAAAAAAGGTGTGCTTTTTCTTTCGTTTGCTGAACGGCTTTTTCATCAGCCTGACCCGTTAAAAGAATCGCTGACTTTTCAGGCTGACTAATATTATTTTTTCGTCATCAACGCAAATAATTGCTTTTTTTAGCATAAGCTTTACATAACTAAGAAGTTGGAATAAGAGGATGGACATTTAATAATGGAAATTTGACAAAAACAGTTGTTCCTTTTCCCAATTCACTTTTTACCGATATACAGCCCTGATGTTTTTCAATAATCTGTTTGACTATGTAAAGTCCCAATCCGCTTCCCTCACCCGCAGGTTTGGTGGTATAGAAAGCATCGAAGATTTTCTCCAGGTTTTCCGGAGGAATTCCAATGCCTGTATCTGAGACTGATATTTGAAGAGAGGTTGCATCCAGCTTCTCTAATGAAATGGATAGATCTCCAGTTCCATTCATTGCCTGCGCTGCATTATGTATCAGATTTGTCCAAACCTGGTTTAATTCATCCGGATAACAATAAATTTGTGGAACCTGGTCAAATTTCTTTGTCAGGTTAATGCCCTGCTTTAGTTGGTTATGGTAAATGGTAAGTACAGTATCAATGCTTTCCGGAATATTTGCCAGTACCATTTCCTGTGCCTGGTCGTTACGTGCATAACTCTTTAATGCAAATACAATTTTCGATGCACGGTCAACAGCAGTCTTAATATTCTGGCTGTTTTTCATCTGCTGCGAGATCTGAAAAGCAGCCTGAAGATTTTGTTCGTTGAATATTGAAAAGTAGGGTTCAATATTATCGTAAATGGCCATATCTACAAGCAGATCGGAAAAATTATCTGCATTTTCTATGCCATGGGTTTTCATCACTGCAGAAAGATTTTTTCGGTGTTCCCGCTCTTCCTTCGATGTAATGTTCCCATTGTTTTGCACACTTCTGTTAACCAATTCCAAAAAGAGGGCAAATTCATTGTTATTAAGTTTCTTTATCACTTCCGGCAATTGTTTCAGGCTTTGAAAACTACTGTCAATTATCGCGCCTACTGAAGCTTTTATTGCACCTAATGGTGTGTTAATTTCATGAGCGATGCCTGCAATTAATTGACCAAGAGAAGCCATCTTTTCAGCCTGAATAAGTTGTGCCTGCGTATTTTTTAACTGTAATAAAGTATTTTCTATTTCTTCCTTCTGCTTCCTAAGCAAAGCATTGGCTTTTTGCTTGTTCCTGAAGCCTATAAATGCTCCTGCAATTATTATTAATGAAAGGACTAATCCGGCAATTAAGGCCATCTGTTGTATATGAGTAATAGCGTCCTTTGCTTTCTGCTCAGTTTTTAAGGTCTGCTCTTTTTTATCAAATTCATAATTCATTGTAAGCTCTGTAGCTTTTCGGATATTATCCTTACGTCCAACTGAATCGGCAATCATTGCGGATTTTTGGTAGGCTGATAAGGCTTTAGTATAATTCCCAGTTTTTTCATAACATTCAGATAACTCTCTGAATAATATACCATCAGCCGTGGTATATAAATCCGCATCTTTTATTGATACAAAAGCTTTTTCGTAAAAGGGAATAGCTTCTTTCCATTTCTCCTGATTCTTTAATACAGTTCCCATACTTGAATAAGCCTGGTAAATATTAAGTGGCTGGGCAGATGAATCGGCAATTGCTATTGCTTTTTTAGAAATTGCAATTGCTTTTTCAGGTTCGTTCAACATGGCCAGCGAAGTAGCCGCCTTTGAAAAACTGGCTGCCTCTATTCCCTGGTCTCCCATTGCACCCCCAAGTTCAGCAGCTTTTAAAGCAAATTCATAACTTTTTTGCCATTTCTTTTCATTGATATACATGGTGGAAAGATTTGTATAACAATATAATTCAACGTTTTTTAACTGATTTTTTTTTGCCAGTTCTATATCTTTCAGGTATGTACTTTCTGCCCTTGCAGAATCACCCATATTACTATAAGTATTACCAATATTAATATTGGCATAGGCCTGATGAATTTCATTCTTACTATCTTCTGAGATTTTCAGAGCCTGCTGGAAGTAAAGCAAAGCCATCGGAAAATTTGATTTCTGCTGGAAATCTATAGCAATGTTTGAATAGCAGATACCTAACAACTCATTATTTCCAACCTTTTTATAAATACGAATTGCCTTTTCATAAAAATATATGGAAGAATCATATTTGCTTTGCATCCCATAAAGTAAACCCGTGGTTCCATAAACCTTCCCAAAATCTGTTGAATCTATTGATGAATTAACATATTGATTAAGATAATTTATCTGTTCCAATGCAGCTTTATAATTGCCTTTATAAGAATAATCATAAACCAGTTGTACTCTTAAATCGACTTCCGCCCTGTAATAATGTATCTTCCCTGTTTCCTCGAGCGTCTTCATATCAAGATTAATTGCAGAATCGAGATTGATGCTGCTCAGGACAATTGCCTTGGTTACTAAGAGCTTGATTCGTCCTGTATCTGTATTCGCTCTCTTGATATGGTTATTCAAGCTATCAATTTTCGCGTTTTGGGCATAGTTTATCTCAACACAAAAAATTATCAAAAAGAAGATTAAGACTCTTTTCATAGTGAAAGGCTTTATGTTTTAAGTATAATGTATTGAAGTGAGGGAAATGACATAGGTATGTAAGTAAATTTTTTCCAAAGGAGGTATCTCAGAGAGGAATAAACTGTAAAATTTACAGGGTGACTTTCATCATACTCCCTAAAGAGAACTATCTGAATACCTTTCTAATACAGTTAACAGTATTTTGAACATTAAGTTTCATTGAATTAGAAAAGATCACAATCTGATCAGAAATCTATTTTGAAGATACATTGCATATACCTGAATATCCGTACGTTAGAATATCGCTCTCCAATTCTGACACTTTCTAAAACTTGAAGAGGCCGTCTCAAAGGGCTGCCTCCTGCGTTTCCTGGAAATGCTGCCACCAGAACTATCACTTACTATTCGACAGGCATTTTAATAATTAACATCAGTGGTTATAGGGTTGTTTATCTTAAAGTCAGTCGCCATTATAAAGAAAGCTGTATAGATATTATTAATACTTTTAAAGGCTGGGCAACACAACAAGAAAGTGTCCAAATAAAAAGGTGAAAGTGTAAAAAATCAACATCATTTATTATTTTTACGAGAAAATCTGAAGCTGTTAATAATTTGGTTAAAGATGATAAATATCATATTCCCGGACAATCGGTCAGATAAAACAATTTTATTTTATATTTTACGCCCTATCAAAAGAATAAATTTTAATAATAATTATGATAATCAGAATGAAAATGAAACTTAGAAATTTAATTAAAACTGTTAGTCTTCTTGTCGTAGTAGTTTTTTCAACTACAACTATTAAAGCTCAAGGACGAAATGATGTTATCAAAGCTTACAATGAAGGGGCCAAGGCGGCTCAAACGGATCCCCAGGCGGCAATTAAAGCCTTTGAGAATGTGGTCAGCCTGTCCCAACAGGTTGGAGATTCTGCAGCTGATCTCAAGCAGCAGGCAATAAAAGTATTGCCCAGTTTGTATTATAATGTTGCCGCGAATGCCTATTCCGGGAAAAAGCCAACACCCGAAATTATACAGGCCGCAAAAAAAGCAACTGCCGCAGCGGAAAAATATAATAACACATCAGTTAAACAGAACGCTGACGTAATTCTGGTAAAGGCATATAATAATATGGGTAGCGAATATTTTTCTAAAGATGATTACAAAGGTGCACTTGCAGCATTTGACAGCGTTTTGATGATCAACCCTGATTATTCTTCCGCAATATTTAATAAGACATTAATATATATGAAACAGGCCAATTCGGACGATTTTGAAAAAACTATCGATCAGTATATTGTGAAGATGAAAGCAGTGAATGATGAAGCTAAGATTAAACAGGCATCCACCATGGCTCTTGGGTACTTTCGTGCATCAGGATCAAAGTCAGACCAGGCAGATAAACTGGATGAAGCGCTTAGCTTTCTTAATAAAGCTGCAAAATATGGTGACGACAAGGATATGTTCTATTACTTTGCCGAGGTTTATAACAAACAAAAGAATTTCGATAAGGGATTAGATTATGCCAAGAAAGGTCTGGCCCTTGTGACAGGTGATGCCGAAGCCAAAGCAAAATTCTATTTTCAGATTGCCCTGGGACAGGAAGGTAAAGGTCAGACAGCTGAGGCTTGTGAATCATTCAAGAATGCCACCTATGGAGTTTTTGCAGCACCCTCTAAAGCAAAGCGGGCTAACCTGAAATGTAAATAATCTGGTTAAAAAGCAAGACACATACCTGTCATGAAATTCTGTTAAAGTCGTACCATCAGTTGTAAATCTTAATGGCAACGGGTACGTTGAAAAATCAGCTTGGATTGCTTTCAACAGTAAATTAAAAGACCCCTGAAAATCATTGATCTTCAGGGGTTCGCTATATAAAGACGTGGTGCCACTAGCCCCCAAAGAGTCTATATGCAGTTTGCTGATTGGCTGATTAGAAGGCAGTTTGTGTACATTATGCGGCCGAGCAAATTGTGCCAACAAAAAACATCTGCTTTTATGTTAGTTTATTCTTTCATTTAATATAGAAATCAAATGTTATTTTAGTCCATGATTCCATTCCATCATAAAATTCAGCTAAATTGGGTTTATCTATCCAATCTGCCGTCAT
>PMIJ01000201.1 GCA_003157015.1 Bacteroidales bacterium | reverse complement strand
GGTCAATTTGACCGTTTTTTCCAGATAAATTAAGTACTGACTCATAAAAATTAGTAATTAGAAATATAAGTTCAATATTATAAGGTTAAATCGACAAACTGTATGTAATCATGTATGTAAAAATAAAAAACCGCTTGTAATACATTGATTTACAAGCGGAATCTTAAACTCTAGGCGGAGAAAGAGGGATTCGAACCCCCGGATCCGTGGTTACAGATCAACGGTTTTCAAGACCGCCGCATTCGACCGCTCTGCCATTTCTCCGCCGCAAAGATAATATTTTTTTGTTTTTTGATATTTTTTTTAAAATATTTATGTATGTGTCATATAATCAATAAGATACATTTTTTATTAACAGATTATGAACAAAAACATTCCTAAAAACTCCTGAAATTGACGATTAGTGAGCGGTTGCGATATTTTTGGAAAAAACCTGATTTCATACAAAAATATGGCTGTTTTAACCTAAAAGTGCCACTATTTGTGGAAAAACGGCAAAATAAATTTGTATATGAATTTAAAAAAAATAAATTTGTACTCAATTAGGTAGATTGGTCTAACCCTTAAATCTTTTATTATGACAAAAAAAGAATTAGTTACTGCAATCGCTGCTGATGCAGGTCTTTCTATTAAAGATGCAGGCAAAGCTTTAAACGCATTCGTTGGAGCATTTGGAAAATCAATGAAAAAAGGTCAGAGGATTCAGCTCCCGGGCCTGGGAACATTTAAAGTAGACAAAAGAAGTGCAAGAGTAGTTCGCAACCCTCGCACAGGCGCTAAACTTAACGTTCCTGCTAAAAAAGTTGTAAAATTCAAAGCAGCTCCGGCACTTAACAAAGGTCTTTAATCTTATCTGATTGAGATTGTCCAGGGGTGTTTTTACACCCCTTTTTTTTTCATAACTTTCATACATGATCCATGTAATAATATAAATATACCAAAGCCGGAAAATTATGTTAAAATACAACCTGGCAGCCTCTTTCAGGAGTATCAGAAGAAATCTGACTTTTGCTTTGATAAATATTACAGGATTATCACTTGGACTGACACTTATTGTAGTTCTGATGATATGGCTTCAGTTTGAATTCAGCTTCGATAAATTTAATATTAATGCGGACAGAATATTCAGAGTTATAACAGAATATAATAGTGAAACTGACCACTATACTTTTGAGGGTACTCCTGCTCAGCTAGGTGATGTTTTGAAAAGAGAAATTCCTGAAGTGTCAGATTATGTACGATTTGGTTATCTGGGCAGAGTGCTTGTCAGCTATGAGGACAAGCAATCCTGGGAAAGGGTTGATCTTGCCGACCCTTCAATATTTAACATTTTCTCTTTTAAGCTCTTATCCGGCGACCCCGCAAAGGCTCTTAAAGACCCGGGTACTCTTGTTTTAAGTGAATCTAAAGCTAATAAATATTTTGGCAATAAAAATCCTTTAGGCCAGACTCTGATTCTGGGATATGAGAAAACTCCGTATATGGTAACCGGAGTAATGAAAGATGTACCGGCAAATTCACAGCTTCAGTTTGATTTTCTTGGCTCTTTTTCAGAGATCAAAGGAAATCTGACCTGGGGCTCATGGAATTACGCTATGTACATCATGGCTCAAAATAAGGAATCTTACAGGGCTATCACTGAAAAACTGCCGGGTGTTCTAAAAAATATTCCGGATGCCAAAAACCATCTGCTTCATATTCAACCGCTGACAAATGTCCATTTGCATTCAAACCTGCGTTACGACTTACCTACAAACACGAACATAAAGACTATATACATAATCAGTTCGATTCTTTTGCTTGTATTGATCCTGGCCTGTATTAATTACATGAATATGGCAACTGCCCGGTATACAAGAAAGGGAAAAGAAGCGGGTTTAAGAAAAGTATCCGGTGCAACCAATTCAAATCTTGTCGGACAATTCCTGTTTGAATCAATTACAATGGTAACTTCTGCATTCATAATCGCTTTAATCCTTAGTTACTTATTAATGCCCTTATTTGTCTCGATGACTGGCATACCACTTAACGTTATAACAATCTGGAGTATAAGCTTTTTTGTCAAATGCATTCTTCTGATAATGCTTATATCGGTTATTTCAGGTTTTTATCCTGCATTTATGCTTTCTTCAGTAAATCCTGTTGAAGCCCTGCGTGATGATTTTAAACTGGGGAAAACTTTTTCGGTAAAGGGATTAAGGAAAGGACTTGTTATTTTTCAGTTTTTTATTTCGATCGTCCTCATTGCCTGTACATTGATAATTCGTTCCCAGATGGCTTTTATCAGGAACAAGGACCTGGGATTAACGCCCGATCAGGTGGTAGTGGTTCCAATATATCAGACCGAGGTCAAACCAAAGTATGAATTATATAAAAAAGAGATACTTACATCTCCTTATATTTTGACTGCATCCGCTGTAGGTTATTTCCCCGGGAGGAACTATAACCAGAATGTCTGGTGGGAAGGATTGGAAAAGGATGATGATAAGAACCTTATGAGCTGGCTCCCGGTTGATGAGGATTTTATTAAAACGCTTAAACTAGAAATAATCAGTGGTGAAGATTTCACTGACTACGGTGGAAATAGTGGCCAGAAAACATATATTTTGAATGAATCTGCTGCGAGAAGAATTGGATGGAAGGAACCGCTGGGAAAACAATTTGAAATATCAGGTATTGGACGATTCAATGTGACCGGTATAGTTAAGGATTTTAATTTTAAATCTTTACACTCTGGCATAGAACCTGTTGCCCTAATTTATTATCCTGAGATATTTGATAACCTGATGATAAAGGTATCTACAGGAGATATACCCCGTACAATTGATTTTCTGCGTAAAAAATGGGAAAGTATTTACCCACGAACTTTATTCGAATATTCTTTTCTTTCAGATGATTTTCAGAAGATGTATGATAAAGAGATCAGGACCATGAAAATGATAACTTTAATTTCATTATTATCACTATTCATTTCCTGTATCGGATTATTCGGCCTGGTTTTATTCACAATTGACCGCCGGATAAGGGAAATTGGTTTAAGGAAAGTTTCCGGTTCAACATCAGTTGAAATTGTATTATTGCTTAACCTCGAATTTGCCAGATGGATTGCAGTGTCATTCATAATAGCTATCCCTGTAATTGCATATATCATGCATAAATGGCTGCAGAGTTTTGCATACAGGATAAACCTGAGCTGGTGGATGTTCGCTGCTGCAGGGATAATCACATTAATAATTTCATTGCTGACTGTCAGCTGGCAGACATTTTATACAGCCACAAGAAATCCTGTCGATTGCCTCAGGCATGAATAGCAGAATTCTCTACGGCAGTCAGTCTTTAACTTTTTCAACATATAATTCTATTAATTACTATATTTGAAATAGATACGGAAAATTTCATGAACGCACCTGCAATAGATATTATTGATCTTTCAAAGTTTTACGGGAAAGCAAGGGGAATAGAACATATCGACCTTGAGATCGGGGAAGGTGAGATCTTTGGTTTTATAGGACCAAACGGAGCAGGCAAATCCACAACAATAAGGATATTGATGAACATGATCTTCCCCTCGGGAGGCAGTGCAAGGATCATGGGTATGGATGTAATAAGGGATACCAGGAAGATCAAAAAGCAGGTCGGGTACGTCCCTTCAGACGCAAACGCATACTCTTCAATGAAGGTACGTGAATTCCTTAACTATTGTATCCGATTTTACGAAACACAGGATGGGGATCAAAGAATAACCGAGCTCTCGGACTTATTTGAACTTGACCTAAACCGGCAAATTACGGATCTCTCTCTTGGAAACCGGAAGAAGGTATCTATCGTTCAGAGCCTGTTGCATCGCCCAAAACTACTGATACTTGACGAGCCGACAACAGGACTTGACCCTCTGATGCAATCCGTTTTTTTTGAACTGTTGCGAACGGAAAATAAGAAAGGAATGACAATCTTTTTATCATCGCACATACTAAGTGAGGTACAGATGATCTGCAAAAGAGTGGCAATTATAAAGGGAGGTAAGATCATTCAGCTGGAAGACATTGACAACCTGAGAAAAAAACAATTAAAAAAAGTTTCAGTCGAATTAGGCGATCACATGAGCAATGGAACCTTAATCATCCACGGTGCTGAAAATGTAATAAAGGGACCTGGTAATTTACTTTCATTCATGTACTCAGGTAACATCAATGATCTTATAGATATTCTTTCGGGAAAACAGATAATCAACCTCATCATTGAAGAGCCGACACTCGATGAAATATTTCTTCATTATTACAAGAATTAAGCCACTGGAGATATGAACAGGAACCTATTCCTGAAGGAGATAAGAAGAAATGCAGTCAGCCTGGCAATATGGATGACTGTAATAACCATGCTGATTGTGATCACTTTGTCATTCTACCGTACATTTATGGAAAACCAATCAAAGATTGTGGGGATGCTCAGTCTGGTTCCAAAAGGCGCGCTGCAATTCAAAGGGATTTCGAATTTCAATGACCTGCTTTCGGAACTTGGATTTTATGCTGCCAACAATGTTATCTACATGATGGTGCTGGGAAGTATTTTTTCAATTGTGTTATCTTCCAATATCCTGCTTAAGGAAGAATACGATAAAACCGCAGAATATCTTCTTACTCGCCCGATAACCAGAAGCGAGATTTTTATCAGCAAACTGTCAGTATTATCAATTAATATATTTTTGCTGAACCTGGTAACAGCACTGGCAGGATTTATAAGCATGGAGCTGGTAGCTAAAGGACCATTCAGTATAAAAGCTTTTCTGATTCTGACCCTATATACATTGCTCTTAAATATCCTGTTCGGATCAATAGGTCTCTTTATGTCAACGCTTATGAAAAGAGCAAAGCCGATAACCACATTCAGTATTGGTCTGGTATTGATCCTCTATTTTATTTTTACTATATCAAAGATCACTGAAGGTGCTGCAAAAATTGGTTACCTGAGTCCATTCAGATTTGCCAGTGTGGATGCAGTAAATCCGGCATATACGATTGATTTATGGCATCTTGCATATTTCACCGGTATCACTTTAATTCTGACAACCCTCTCCTACCGGATCTATAAAAGGAAGGATATTTATACTTAAGGCGGAAGGCAAAAGGCAGAAGGCAAATGGTAAAAGTAAAAAGATAAAAGTGTAATTAATTCAAGTAGAAAAAGCCTTTTGTCTTGTGACTTTTATTTTTTATCTTGTGCAATATCTTAAATATTTGTTAAATATTCTGAACTTCAGACCATACTCAGAATCTGATAATACCTTTGATATTATAAATTAATTAAACTAAGGTATTATGAAAAAAGTATTATTCGCAATGGTATTAATGATGTCGGTTCTGGTTGTCAATGCACAGGCTACAAAAACTTCCGCCACCACAACAAAGCCAGTCAAAACCACCATCAATGTAGCAGATCTGCAAAAACCAATAACAGACAATATTGCTAAGGATTATGCAGGTTACACAATTAAAGGAGCAACCAGCGTTGCTGCAAATAACACCCTTACTTACAATGTAGTTGTTGTTAAGGGCACTGCAACAGAAACTCTGGTGTATGATAAAGACGGCAAGTTCATTAAGAAACTTCCTCACTCTACAACCAAGCATCACTCCACAAAGTAATAGTAATCGCGGAGATTTTGGGTTACTCTCATAATTTCTGACTTTACAAAGTCTATCCATAAAAAATATTAAAAGTGTGGATAGACTTTTTTTTTATACTATCTTTGGAGAATATATTTAAAAAGAAGAAAAGATGCTTGATTTTAGTAGCCCATTTCACCTTATTTTAATAGTACTTATTATAGTGTTGTTGTTTGGCGGGAAAAAGATTCCGGAGCTGATGAAAGGAATAGGTCAGGGTATGAAAGAATTTAAGAAAGCGTCAAAGCTCGATGACGAACCTGAAAAAAAGGAACCGGAGACAAAAGACACTGAGACTAAAGCCTCAGAAAAGAAATAACAGAATTTACTCTGACATGCCATAGGGCCTGCATCTTTCCATGCCGGTTTGTTATTACATTCTACACAACATATACCTTACCTGGGTACCTGCTTTTTATTGCTGTTGCCTGAAAAACGGCTTTGCGGCTTAAACAGCTGGTTGAATATACCGTTCTTTTTGTTATCAAAGTACACATCCGGATTAAGGCTGGAGTTAAGAACAAATTCACCTGCATTTTCACCGGTATAACAATTTACTGATAATTTTAATGAGTTTTTCCCTTCAATAAGCAACTGGTAAACCGGTGCTGAAGCCGGTTTAAAACCATCTTTAATCTCCTGACCATTCATCAAAGCAAGCGAGTTAAGATATTCTGCAATACCGGATGAATCAGCTTTCCCGGTGCCGGCATACCATATTGAATCTTTCCTGCTCAGAGTATAACTACTGTCGGCCGGATAAATGAACCTGATATCTGTTATATCATTTTTCACGGTTCGTATAAAAGTCTTATCCCTCCAGTCATCAAACTTTATGTTGAATGAAAACTGAAGTAAGCCGTCAACGGCATAGACTTCATTACTATTATATGGCCTGACATAGGATGTAATCTGTACGTTGTTTCCGCTATATCCTCCAATAGGCTTGTCCGACTGCTTAAGATCGAGCTTTCCAATCATAATATCGGCAAGTACCTTCCCACTGCTGTTCAAAAACTTAATACGTGTTGCCAGACTATCTGTCAGGTCGAATTCTTTCCATCTTGATTTATCAATTGATGCAAGGCTTTGAGGCTTGATATTAAGTACTTCGCTGAAAAGATTCTCAACTGCACCTTCCTGTGTTGCAGATTCAATTTTGCCTTGTTTTACTGTCCATTTGCCATTTGTTCTGTCAAATTCAACTGTATTACCATTGCTGATCCTGTTATTTAATATGATCCTGGTAACGGATGCAGTATCGAAAGAAGCAACCCTGCTTATAAAAGTTGCCCTTTCTTTCGGGATTTTTAAGACCATCGTCAAAATCAATATAGCTGCCAGTACTGAAAGTACGATTAGCAGTCGCCTGTTGTTGAACCTGTTACTCATTGATTACCTCCATTCTGTTAATACGTTTTCTGTGGTTCATTTGCATTCTCATCAATCCGTAAACTATTATCAGAATAACAGGCGCAAGAAAATTAAACCATTTTAATAGCGCTTTCGTGCTGTCGTCAAGATGCTTTAAGGGACGCGATGTAATTCCCTTGGTTCTCAGATCGATTAATCCGGTATCGTCCGATAACCAGTCAACGGAGTTTACGAGAAGACTGACATTATCCGGAGGCAATTGATTTCCTTCCCGGGGATTTCCAATAGCAAAGTCGCCATTTGAAACAAGAACAATACTTGACTTAGCATTGCCTGATAACTTTCCTTCCACAATACAGGCTACCACCAGCGAACTCATTTGAAAATCACTTTCCTGCCATTTTTTCTGAACGTCAAAATATAATGGAGCTTTTAAAATTCCTGATTTTTCTGATGTAAAAGCTATGGGAGTGAATTTTATCGAGCTGTCTCCTGAAAATGTTATCGGACTGGCAAATTGTAAACTTACAGATTCCAGGCCTTTGGTAATAGGATTATCGGCAAACTTGTGTATCAGAGGCAGGTATGGAAACTGTATCTGGCTGTTCATTGTGAAATTTCCCTGCTGTTGCTGGATCGTAACATATCCGCAACTTGCATCGATAATAAAATTGTCGGATATTGTAATTCCTTTTCTTCTTAACCACTCCTCCAGTCCGACACTAACCTGTATCCCGGAAGCATTTGTGAAGTTTCCTGCCACCCTGTTCACTGCCAGGAATAGATTTCCTCCTCTTGCAAGGTACTTATCTATAACGGCCAGGTGTGAGGCCGGGATAGTATCTTTCGGCCTGATTATCACGATCGTCTTAAACTTATCGGATATCACAGTGGTGTCGGTTAGTTTAAGCGTCTGTACGTTGTAAAGAACGCTTAATTCAGTAAAAACCTTTGTGATATCACTTATGTAAGGTTCGCCGTGACCCTGAATGAGGGCAATAGACGGTTTATCAGCCACTGAAAGTTTTTTAATAGCTGTCGATAATGCATACTCCAATCCGGAACCGGGTTGGAGAAAAGGAATTTTTTCTTTCTCCTTTCCCATTGTGATAACTGCTCCCATAAATGCTTTCTGCTGTTTAACCTGATCCTTTTCCCTGACATTGATCATTATGGGCCGGACGCCATTCTGTACTGCTTCATTTTCCAGATCACTGTTTTCTCCAGGATTTACGAACTTGTACACTACCATTCCTTTTGATCTTTCGCCATATTCTATAAGCATGTCTCTCAGGTCGCCCGTTAAGTTTCCGAGGTTGGCAGGGAGGTTTTTGGAAAAGTAAGCCGTTATTGTAACAGGTTTATCGAGGTTTTTCAGGATATCTCTTGTTGCTTTACTCAGGGTATATTCTTTACCTTCGGTAAGATCAAGTCTGAACTTATAGTTTTCACCGAGAATATTAACTATGATTATAATAATTACTACAAGAATTATTGTTGTCGATATTTTTGCTGATTTCATCATGTTATCTTCAAATTTTCAGGTCTTTATTTAAAGGCGTTACGTTTTGAAAGCGAAACCTCGGTAAGGAATAACCCCAGGAATATTATAGATCCGAAATAGATCAGGTCTTTAGAGTCGACCACCCCCCGTGAGAGGCTTTCAAAATGAACATTGACGCTAAGTGAGTTGATTAACTGTCCTAAAATTCCTTTCATGTCTCCGGCAATTACACCAAAAATAAAATGAAAGAATAATCCAATAAATAAGGCTGACAGAAAAGCTACTATCTGGTTGCTGGTTATGCTGCTTGCAAACATGCCAATGCTTGTATAAGCAGCGCTCATAAGAATCAATGCGAGATAACCGCAAATGACTCCCCCTGTATCGATATTGCCAAGTCTCGAAATAGTGATTACCCATGGCAGGGTAAAGAGAAGGGCAATTATTATTAAAATAAGTGTTGCCAGGTATTTACCAAGAATTACCTGTCTGTCTGATACGGCTTTTGTAAGCAGCATCTCAATTGTGCCGGTTTTCTTTTCTTCAGCAATTAAACGCATTGTTAAGGAAGGAATAAAAAAGAACAAAGTCCAGTATGCGATTGAGAAAAACGATTGAAGGCTTGCCTGCCCTGTCATAAAAATGTCCGCACCTGATATCCAGGTAAAAAAACCGCTGAAACCAAGAAATAGTATTATAATAATGAATGCTATCAGCGAATCAAAAAATGAGCTTAATTCCCGTTTTGCAATTATCCATGTTGTTTTCATAATAATAAAATATTAATTCATTGTAAGGTCATGGAAGATGTCTTCCAGTTTTGTCTCAAATGGTATCATTTCCGTAAGCACCCAATTATGTTCGACGCAAAGCCTGAATATTTCACGTTTTACGTTTTTATCGGCGCAGTGAATATCGAATCGGTTCAACTTCCGGTCGGCAAGTTCAACAATTGACACTGACGGCAGCGACTTAATAGAATTATATATCTGATCGGGTTCACCATCCTCTATTTTCACTTTAATAAGATCCGAACTCCGCGACTGATTTCTCAACGATTCGGCAGTACCGTCAGCAACAATCTTTCCTTTATTGATAATAAAAATTCTGTCACATGTGGCCTCAACTTCAGGAAGAATATGAGTGCTGAGAATAACAGTTTTCTCACTCCCCAGTTCACGGATCAGTTTTCTGATTTCCACAATCTGATTGGGATCAAGGCCCGAAGTAGGCTCATCGAGCAATAAAATTTCCGGATCATGAATTATAGCCTGGGCCAATCCAACGCGCTGCTGATAACCTTTTGACAATTCTCCGATTTTTTTATGCTGTTCTCTTTTAAGACCGGTTATTCGTATCATTTCATTTACCCGATTGTGGATCCTGCTTGTTTCAATTCCCTGAATTTTTGCACAGAAATTCAAAAAATCGATTACAGGCATATCCTGGTACAAAGGATTATTTTCGGATAAGTAACCGATGTGTTTTTTAAGCTCATTATAATTATCGGAAAGCAATTTACCGCCTATATAAACTTTGCCCTCATCAGCTGCTATAAAACTTGTGATAATTTTCAATGTAGTAGTTTTCCCTGCTCCGTTAGGGCCAAGAAAACCAAGGATCTCGCCGGTAGCGACTTTAAGCGATATATTGTCAACTGCTTTCTGACTCCCGTATCTTTTTGTAAGATTCTCAATAACAATATCCATATGAAAATATTTTAATGAACTTCTTATAATATACAGGGTGAAAATAGATAACCCGTCCCGTGATTTAAAATTTAAATAGTTAAATATTTCTTAAAACATTTATCTGAATATAAGGCTTTTTACCCTGCTCTGATTTGCACCAATACTATATAATATGAGTACCGGGAACCATTAGTATAATCTCAAAAATCGCTTGAAAATCAATATATTTACCCTATCCCTATGGAGTGCCAATTGATTTTCTTCGCTCCCCGGGAGGCAGGGGAAACGAAGAAATTCAATATATATATAAGCAGAATAACCTGCCGCCGATATTTTTTTGCTCTGATTCTGTTCGAAAAAATCATTAGTTTTGTTCCATTATTACATTAATTGATTTAACTATATTCCTAAGATATCCAAATGAGAGAGAAGAACTACCGATTGGTAAATAATGTTACAGGGTGGGTTGTTTTTGCTGCCGCAGCCTTTACCTACTTATCTACAATTGAACCTACAACAAGTCTTTGGGACTGCAGCGAGTTTATTTCTTCTGCATTCAGGCTTGAAGTCGGTCATCCCCCCGGAAACCCCGTATTCATGATAATGGCCAGGTTTTTTACCCTGTTCGTCGGAGGTAATGTTTCAAAAGTTGCTGCCATGGTGAACTCAATGTCGGCACTTGCAAGCGCTTTTGCGGTTCTCTTTCTCTTCTGGAGCATAACTCATCTTGCAAAAAAAATGATGATAAAAGATGAGAATCAATATACCAGTGGAAGAATTATGGCCGTAATGGCAGCCGGTATTGTAGGCTCAATGGCATATTGCTTTTCAGATTCCTTCTGGTTTTCTGCCGTCGAGGCAATAGTATTTGCATCTTCAGGGTTCTTCACAGCTCTTGTTTTCTGGGCCATTCTCAAATGGGAGAACGTTGCTGATGAAAAATATGCCGACAGGTGGATTATCCTCATAGCATTCCTGGTTGGACTTGCCATAGAGGTTCATCTTCTTAACCTGCTCACAATACCTGCCATAGGTCTCGTGTATTATTTCAGAAAATTTGAGTTTTCGTGGAAAGGCTTTTTCTATGCCATTGCGAGCTCTATCCTGATTCTTGCCCTGCTTATGTATGGTGTCAGACCCGGAGTTGTAACAATTGCTTCAAAATTTGACCTCTTCTTCGTTAATACTTTAGGACTTCCTATATTAAGTGGATTACTTTGTCATATGGCTCTTATTATAGTATTTTTCATTCTTGCAATAAAATCAACTATTGATGGTTCAAACCTGAAAAAAACCGCTGTTCTGTCATTTGGTGCATTTTTCCTGAGCGGGATCTGGTTATTATCCGAATCAGTCATATTCAATCTGATTATGATAGTTTTGTTAGCTGTTTCCGTATGGTTTATTTCAGGGAAGAATAAGGTAATATTGAATACGGCTCTCACCATTGTTATGGTCATATTGTTAGGATTTTCTTCAAACGCAATTGTGGTGATAAGGGCTTCTGCAAATCCTCCCCTGAACGAAAATAATCCGAGTGATCCTTTTAATCTCCTGTATTTTCTGAATCGCGAACAGTACGGAGACAGGCCATTGTTTAAAGGCCAGTCTTTTAATGCTCCCAGAATTGGATCAAAAGACGGGAAACCAAGATATAATGCTGTGAACGGAAAATATGAAGTAACCAGTCATGATATCGAGATCGAATATGATCCGCGGTTTATTACTCTTTTTCCAAGGATGTGGAGCGCAGAGGGTGATCATCCGCAGGAATACCAGTCGTGGTCCAAAATGAAAGGAATACCGGTTCAGGTCACTGATGAGTCTGGGAAGACCAAAACTATTCGTAAACCGACATTTGCTGAGAATTTGCGATTCATGTTTGATTACCAGATAGGATATATGTACATAAGGTATTTCTTATGGAACTTTTCAGGAAGACAGAATGATACCCAGGGAACCGGAGGATCTGTAAACGGTAACTGGATCTCGGGCATTAAGTTTCTTGATGAACCGCGCGTAGGAACATCAGACATGCCTCCTGATATGAAAAAGGATCCGTCACGACATGTATATTACATGTTACCTCTTTTACTTGGAATAATAGGCTTGTTTTATCATTTTAAGAATGACAATAAAAACTGGTGGGTCGTTTTGCTGCTGTTTTTCATGACGGGACTTGCTATTGTTCTGTACCTCAACCAGTATCCCGATCAGCCACGCGAACGCGATTATGCTTATGCCGGGTCATTTTACTTTTTTGCAATCTGGATTGGAATCGGTGTTCTTTCTCTGTTTGACCAGCTAGCCAGGCTGGTAAAAGAAAAAATCGCAGCCCCCGCAGCAGGATTGATCTGTTTCTTAGCTGTCCCTCTGATTATGGTTTCCCAGAACTGGGATGATCACGATCGTTCCGGCAGGTATCTCACAAGGGATGTTGCATTTAACTACCTTAATTCATGCGCTCCTGATGCAATACTCTTTACCAACGGAGATAACGACACTTTCCCGCTCTGGTATGCTCAGGAAGTTGAAGGAAAAAGAACCGATGTGCGGATTTGCAATCTGATGCTTTTAAATACCGACTGGTATATTGACGAGATGAAAGATAAATCACATGAATCTGATCCTTTGCCGATAACTCTTCCGGAGAAAAAATACTACGACGGTGTGAATAACCAGGTATATATTGTTGAAAAAAGCAAGGACCCCGTGGATATTTCAACAGTGATTGAGTGGATAAAAAGCGATAATAAAGCGACAAAGGTGCAGATTTCTGAAACCGAATCTATTGATAATATTCCTTCCCGGACAATAAGGATTCCAGTCGATGCCGCTAAGGTGATCGCCTCAGGTGCTGTAAAACCATCTGATGCTGATAAGATAGTTCCGTACATTGACATCAAGCTGAAAGGCAGTGTTATATTGAAAAGTTCAATGATAGTGCTTGATATACTGGCCCATAATGACTGGAAACGTCCTATTTACTTTGTCACCGGGTACCATGAAGATGCCATGGGCCTTGAAGAGTATTTTCAGCTTGAAGGATTGGCGTACAGGCTCGTACCGATAAAGTCGGAGAATAAAAGCTGGCTGAAATATGGCCGGATCGATACCGATATTCTTTATAATAACCTGATAAACAAATTCGTATGGGGAGGAGCAAAAGAGAAGGGCGTTAATATAGATTACAATCATAAAAGAAACCTGCTGGTTATTAAGGCAAGATATAATTATGCAAAACTTGCAAATGCTCTCTCTTCTGAAGGAAAAAATGAAAAAGCGTTAAGTGTCCTTGATTATTGTATGACAACTTTCCCGATTGAAAAAATTTCCTACGACATGTATGTTCCGGATATTATTGAAGCTTATGTTAATGCAGGAGCAATAGATAAGGCAACCGAACTGACGAAAAACCTCAGCAGCTATTATTTTGAGAAGCTCGATTATTACCTGAAACAGAAACCTGATATCATTGCTTCAGCAGGCTACGAAGTGCAATCTGCAATTCAGTTTACTTCTCAGGCTGCCGATGCATGCAAGGCTGGCGGAAAAACCGAATTTGCGGATGAGTTAACCAATAAACTGGAGAATTACTACAACAGATATATAAAATTGGTCCAGCCCGGAGGAAAGTAGGAAAAGAAGTCTTGGTGTCTTGACGTCTTTTTAACTACTCATTAAGAGACATTTAACTTTAAATTAACCCTGTTAAAGGATTATCAGTCTTAGTTTTGTTACAGACTGATTGCCTCCTGACCCGCTGTTTTGTCAACATTTATATAACAAATTATGTCAGTCGTAACCTATTACTAAGCAATAGACAACACAATGAAAAAACTAATGACGACCTTTTTTGGAGCCGGATTAATTCTTATCTCCATGAACTCCTTCTCACAAGCTGCTTTAAAAATCGGACATGTGGATATAGCTGAAATTCTTGCTGCTTTGCCAGCGAGAGACAGTGCTGCAGCCATTATAGATAAAGAGACAAAAGAGATGCAGTCAACCTACGATGAGATGACTGCTGTTTACAACAAGATGCTTGATGACTACGAAAAGGGACAATCAACATTCACAGAATTTGTTAAAAAAAACAAGGAAACTGAACTGCTCGATAAAGAGAAAAGATTACAGGAATTTGAGCAGAATGCTTCTGCCAACCTGCAAAAAAGAAATTCTGATCTTATACAACCTATACTGAACAAAATACTAAGAGCAATTGATAAAGTTGCTGCTGAAAACGGGTTTACCTATGTTCTTGATGTTAGTAAGGGATCGGTGGTATATACCTCAAAAGACAGCCAGAATATTAATTCGCTGGTGATAAAGGTCTTAAAGCCATAATTTTGTCTTGCGGTCTTGATGTTCTGGAAGTAGATTCCTGATCCCTGATTCCTGATCCCTGTAGCATATGTAATTGCTTAGCCAAATCTGTCATTCACCTGTAAAATTCATCCATTCACCGATAAAGTATTTTCAGAAGACCTGCACAGTTATATTTTAGCGAATCTTTCATTAAACCATTTAAATCTAATCTGATGAAAAAGATCCTGTTATTATGCATCATTGCTCTGTTTTGTATGTCGATCATGGCTCAAAACGGCGTCATTCTTAAATTGAATCTTGAGAAAAACAAAGTTTACCGGTTTAGTTCCGCTTCTGAACAGACGGTTTCACAAACAATAAACGGGAATCAACAAACGACTGAGACCAAAACCAATAATACTGTTTCTATAAAAATGGTGGACGCTACCACCGATTTTATGATCGCTGAAGTACGTTTTGACTCAATTGTTTACAATAACAATGCTATGGGAAAAACGACAATTGTAAGTTCAGTCAGCGAAGGTAATATAAAGTCATCAGAAGCTTCAGATGTATTATCGAGTATCATGAATCGGTTAAGTAAGAATGCCCTTTATATCAAGCTTGATTTTACCGGCAAAGTGCTTGAAATTATAAATTCAAAAATGCTGTCCGATGTGATTATGAAGGATACAAGTTCTATTACCCTTACCGGTCCGATGGCTTCAGGTGTAAAAGCACAAATAAAAAATATGGTCAGCGACAATGCATTGAAAACCATGGTTGAAGTGTTTACCTACAATTTACCAGGCAAACAGGTAACTAAGGGAGAAAACTGGAAAATTACTCTCAATACTAATTCAGGAGGCATGTCACTCAATATAATAACCAATTATCATTTGAATGGAGTAAGCGGAAATACAGCAGATATAACCGCCGAATCAAATATTAAAGCAGCCCAGAATGCTGCTCCTATGGAAGCCGGAGGTGCCAAAATAACTTATGACGACCTGAATGGATTGAGTAAATCAAGCATGGTGATTGATACACGAACCGGTCTGGTAGTTGAAAATAAGGCTAAAACTCATATTTCAGGTAATCTGGGGATTACCGGTCCCGGATATAGTATGCAGATGCCAATGGATATTAGCGGGGAATCGAGAGTCATTGCTTTGCAGTGAATTTATACATAAAAAATAATATGAGAAAATATATCTTCTTCTTGCTTCTGATTATTTCCCTGACTGCCCAGGCTCAGAATATAAAAGGAAAAGTATGTCTTGAGAAAGACAAATCGGCTGTGCAATTCGCTACGGTCGCACTTGTGCAGTTGCCTGATTCAAATATTGTGACCGGAGTCATAACATTAACAGACGGTGGTTATCTGTTTGAAAAGGTAAAACCTGGCAATTATTTTATAAAGGCAAGTTTCGTTGGTTACAGACCAAATGGGAAAAAAGTCAATATCGCTGCCGGACAGGGCGAAATTGCTGTTGATACAATTTATTTGGCCGAAGCTACTGCAAGTTTAAGCGAAGTGACTGTCGTTGCTGAGCGCATGAAAGGCAAAGAGATGGTAGATCGGACTGTATATGCCATACCAGCCGTTATAGCCAAAACATCAACTAACGGGTACGATATCCTTAAGAAAATTCCTCAGGTTAATGTCGATTTTCAGAACAATATAACACTCAATGGCAGCAGCAATTTTATAATCCAGGTAGATGGAAGGCAACGCGACAGGGAGTTTCTTGCAAAACTTCTTCCCTCTGATATAGAAAGCATTGAAATTGTCAGCAACCCTTCAGGTAAATATGAAGGAAACATCGACGGGGTTATTAATATCATTCTGAAGAAAGAAGCAAGGTATGGAATCAATGGTAATGCAGGCATCAACATAAAACCTTTTAATAAACCAACCACTTCATTAACAGGCAGTCTCGACTATTCGCTGGGCAAAATAACCTTCTATATAACAGCTTTCACTTTTTCACAGCAACTAAAAATAAGTTCGTGGAATGACAACCATTTTAGCCTGATCGATTCTACAGCCAGCGGATCAGGAAATGGCGGATTAAAAGTGACAAACTCATCAGTAAACACGGGATTCGATTATTATATGAACGATAAAAACAACCTGAGTTTTAATATCAGTTACAAACCCATTTATCAGGATGTAGATGTATCGGGTGAAACCTACCTTTATAAAAACAATAATCCCCTGAATACCATCTCATCAGTAACAGATGATCTTCTAAAAAGCAAAGAAACTTCAGCATCGCTGTTTTACAAAAAGACTTTTTCAAAGGCAATTCAGGAATTCACAGCTGAGGCCAATTACTACAGGTTTAAATCAAATGAGGAAAATGATTTTACCAATAAACGGTATACTTATAACAGCGATTCGGCGCTTAGTACATATGACCGGGTAGAAGATAATCTCAACGAACGAAACTACTTTTCGGTCAAATTGAATTATGTGCAACCGATCGGGTTGTCTGCAAAAATAGAAACGGGTTATCAATTATATTACCAGTGGTTGAGCTATGATTTTATTATTGATAACCAGGAATCAGGCAATCTCTTTAAATATAATGAATTTCGTAATTCTGTATATGGCGGATTTACCTATAACTTGAAAAAAATCGGATTTCAGGCAATGCTTAGGGTCGAAAACAGCCATATCAAGGCTGATTCGGTAACCCAGCCAAAATATTCATGCTTTTTACCATCTGTCAATCTTCAGTATAAATTTTCAGCGTCGCATAATTTAAAATTCACTTATAACAGGAGAATTAACCGCCCCGGTATTTATGACATGGATCCATATTATAAAATTGACCAGTATTATAATATTACCCAGGGGAATCCAAACCTTAAACCTGATTATCGCGACCGATTACAGCTTACATATACCTGGAACTTCGGAAGTAATTATTTTTCCCCATATATTTACCAGGAATATTTTTCCAATAAAGTTGGCAGAGAATATCAGGTTATTAACTCGCCGGTGACTAATAGTTTAGCAACAATTACCAAACCTTATAACCTTCTCACCGGCTATGAAACAGGTGGTGGCGTTAATGCCATGCTGTGGTATATAAATATCAATGCACGGATCTATAATGGTCATTATAATGAGTACACAGGTCAATCGGTTGTCATTCCAGCCGTGGATTATTTCTCATACAGCATAACCAGCTATGCATTTGCCACGCTTGCCAAAAACAAGAAAACAACCGCATATGTTTTTCTGAGTTATAATGGAGTAAATGTGACTGCCCAGAGCAAAACATACAGCATTCCATTTTATGGTCTTGGTGTTCAGCAACAGATAAAGGACCATAGTTTTGGTGTATTCTGGCTGCTGCCCTTTTCAAATGATATTAAATTCAGTAAGACCGAAACTCAGACTCCCGCTTATAGTTCCACTAATACTATCGGGTTTAATGTTTCTAACTATATCCAGTTTATGTATTCCTATAAATTCAATAAAGGGAAGAACGTTAAAAAGCTTGATCATAAAGTAGATGTGGAGAGCGATAGCAAGAGCCAGTCAATCGGAAAATAAATGACTAAAAGCAATCCTCACCAGAGCACCATGAGAACTTTAATATCGTAAGTTTTAAGGTCTGCCTCCTGATTTACATTATATATCATATCTTTATGAAAGTCAGATGTGTCCTGATGTGAAAACGAAATAAACCTGGTAAGAGCTTCTTCATTAACTATAACTACTGACTAAAGACAAATTTTTACCTTAAAAATTTTATTCAATTATAATCCTCAAAACAAGGAATATTATGAAACTTAAAATAATTTATACAATTGCTTTTGTTTTGTTTGTAAACATACTTTCAGCTCAGGAGAAATTACCGGTCGTTAAAGCAACATCAAAGATTGCAGACGTCAGAGACGGTGATAATTTTTTGAAAAGCTACTGGAAAATCACACCTGAAGCAAAACCAGACATCTACATTACATCCTCAAAAGGCAGGAAAGTAATATTTTATACCGATCGGGATTCCATTTCAGTAAAAGTAACTCCAACAACAAAGTTCGACTTTATTATATTATTAAATGATTCCGTAAAAGCCCTGACTGAAATTCTTTATAAGCCCGGTTATTTGGAGATATTAAAGACTGCCGACAAATATAATATTAACGACAACCGATTTATACCAAAATTTACATATCAGTCAATGAATGACTCTAACCTGGTTGTATTACGAAAAGGATTTAAATTAGATTCAATTGCTGGAGAAGGCAATGAAGTTTCAAAGATTCTCAATCTTTTACTTTGGGTTCATAATCTGATTCCTCATGATGGCAATCATGAGAATCCGGTTATTAAAAATGCAATGAGCATGATTGCTGAATGCAAAAGAGACAACAGGGGGCTTAATTGCAGAGGAATGGCGACTGTTTTGAATGAGTGTTATCTGTCTATAGGAATTCCGTCAAGGATTGTTACATGCAGACCGAAAGATTCAGTTTTTACCGATTGTCACGTAATTAATATGGTATACGCGAAAGACTTAAAAAAATGGCTTTGGATCGATCCCACAAATTATGCTTATGTGATGAATGAAAAAGGTGAATTATTAAGTGTTGATGAAGTCAGGGACAGGTTAATTCACGATAAACCAATGATTTTAAATCCCGATGCAAACTGGAATCACAAAGAATCAAAGACAAAACAAGAATATCTATATCAATATATGGCAAAAAATTTGTTTCGGATCGAGTGCCCCCTGGAAAGCAAATATGACAATGAAACATGGAATAATGTGAAAATGATTGATTATGTAGAGCTACTTTCATTGAATGCATATAATCAGTTACCTCAAAAAACAATAAGCTTACCCTACAAGGGAATAACAATTATCAATTATAAAACTAATAATCCCTCATTTTTCTGGGCATTGCCGGAATAAACAATCAGTAGAGTGCTAAAAAGATTGTACAACAGGATGAAACTTCCATATAGGCAAATGTTTGTACAAATTACTAACAGAAGACACTGGCACTCAGGATGTTAACACAAGAATTCTATGATGACCTGCTACAAAACAATTGGTATGATATTTGAGACTAATTCCAAAACCTCATATGAAAACGAAAACTATTTACTTCTTACTTGGATTTTTTCTTATATCTTCCGGTTGTGAAAAAAAAGGACTTTGGAAAGAGCTTGATTGCAGTATTGGGAATTCATACCAGGTAACACATGATCTATCCTTTTCAATCAACAGTATTAATGATTCCAGATGCCCTGAAGGTGCGATGTGTTTTTGGGCTGGTGACGTTTATTTGTATATTAATATATTTCATTCAAATACTGAGACCGATACTACAATGTATCTGAGAAATACAAGCAGGAATCCTATACAAATAGCAGATTATACTTTCAAAGTAGTAGATGTAAATCCAATAAGCGGAGGGACAACAACGTCAAAGGATGTCACTATTAAAATGCTTGTAACAAAAAACTGATTCTGAGCTGATACTAATTCTAACTGAAGAGTAGTCATATAGAACAGCATGCCATGACTGAAAAAATAAAGGAATTCATCAACGATCCTGAAAAACTTGAAAAGCTATATCGTGAAGATAAAAAGTCTTTTGAGTCAGGTTTCAGAAATATCTATTCTGAGATAGAAAAAACCGAAATGGCAAAATTCTGGAAAATCAGGTTGGATTTTGATAAAACTCCTTCCAAAGCAAAACAGAATTACGGAACGGAAATTCTCGTGCTGATTTCCGTATGTCTTCTGGCCGGGTTTCTGATCAAAATTCCGGATATTTTTAAAATTAACTTAATTGAATTCCCTTTTTATGAGAAAAATGCCGGAATAATTGTTTTTCTGGGCCTCACAATTTATGCCTTCTCAGTTAACAGAAATATCAGCAGAAAGAACATTGTTACAACCATGTTAATATTTCTGGTCTCAATAATTTATATCAACCTTTTGCCTGGTTTCAGGCATAGCGCCTCAATTAACCTGGCGTACATTCATATGCCTATTCTGATGTGGTGTGTTTACGGTTTGGTTTTTATTGACTTTGAGTTTAAGAATTATGGTAAAAGAATCAGATATATCAGTCATAATGGTGATCTGGCAATTATGGGGGCTCTGATCCTGATCTCAGGAGGATTATTAACAGGAATCACTTACGGATTATTCATGGCAATTGGTATAAATATCGAGAGGTTTTACAGTCATTATATCATACTTATAGGCTTAGTCTCCGCTCCTATTGTCACAACATTTATTCTGAAAAATTCAGCTTTGGTTACAAATAAGATTGCACCGATAATAGCAAATATCTTCAGCCCGCTGGTGCTGATTACTTTAATAATCTATCTGGTTGCTATTATTGTATCAGGAAAAGATCCATACAGTGACAGAGAATTTTTATTGACTTTTAATATTATGCTCATTGGTGTTATGGCGATCATTGTTTTTTCGGTTTCAGAATCTTCAGTTTATGGGAAACAGCGATTCAGCGAAATTGTTTTATTTATCCTTTCTATTGTCACTCTCATCGTGAACCTGATAGCCCTGTCAGCTATTTTCTACAGGCTTGGTGAGTACGGATTAACACCGAACAGACTTGCGATTCTGGGTTCTAACATTCTGATTTTTATTAACCTGATTTTGATTATGGTTGATTTGTATAAAATAAATTTCAGGAAGGCTGATCTTGAAAAAGTGGAGCTTACTGTCGCAAAGTACCTGCCTTTTTATATCATTTGGACCATAATTGTGGTATTTGGATTTCCATTGATTTTCGGGATGAAATAGAAAGAAAGTTAAAATCCATTGCCCGCAAAACATAAAAAGGAAACGAAAGAGGCCGCAAAGAATTTTAGTTTCACAAAGGTACACTGAGGAGAAACAAAGAGCCACAGAGAAAATCCAATCAGCCAATAAAAATTGTCCGTTTAATTAATTGTACCTTATAGTTCATGTACATCTTTATCTATATACATCCTGTGAACTATAACCGGGAAAATCAATAATGTAAGCAGCGTTGCACTTATTAGTCCGCCAACAATAACGATAGCAAGCGGTTTTTGAGTTTCAGATCCAATACCTGTTGAAATTGCTGCAGGCAGCAGTCCGAAAATAGCCATGAGTGCTGTCATTACAACAGGGCGTACGCGGCTCATAACACCACTCTTCAAAGCAATATTAAGCGGCATCCGTTTTGCGAGGTTCTGTTTGAATACCGAAATGATAATCACACCGTTCTGAATACAGATACCGAATAAAGCAATAAATCCAATTCCTGCAGCAATATTAAAGTTTGTTCTGCTTATGAGCAGCGCTAATATGCCGCCCACAAGTGCAAACGGAACATTCATAAGTACGAGTAAAACATCTTTAATTTTACGGAATAGAACCAGTAAAATAACAAATATGATTATAAGGCTTATCGGAACTACAATAGATAGCCTGGTCATGGCCCTTATCTCGCTTTCATAATCACCGCTCCACTGAATTGTATATCCTTTCGGTAATTTAATGGCTTCTGATAGTTTTTTTTGCCCTTCGATAACTGTACTTCCCAGATCTCTTCCTCGCACTGCAAATGCTACAGCTGTAAAGCGTTTATTATTGTCACGATAAATGAATGAGGGACCGCTGCCCAGCAGGATATCTGCTATTTCTTTGAGTGGGATTTTTTCACCTGAAGCAGTAGGAATCATCAATTCTCCGATTTCAGTTTCTGATTTTCTGAAAGGATACTGATAGCGCACCCGAATATCGAATTTTTTTTCGCCTTCATATAATTGAGATGCAGCTTTCCCTCCTATGGCAAGCTCGATGACAGCATTTGCTTCAGCAGCTGAAATGCCATATGCAGCCATCTTTTCTCTGTCTAATTTAATTTGAAGCTCCGGCTGCCCCAGATTTTTCAGAACACCCACATCTTCCATACCGCGAATAGGGTCAATTTTTTCGCACACCTGCTTCGCAATTTTAGAGATGGTATCCAGATTTTCACCAAATACTTTTACAGCCTGGTTTACATTAATTCCTGCAACTGCCTCATTTACATTGTCAATAATAGGTTGTGAAAAACTCCAGACGGCTCCGACATATTTTGAGTCCAACCGTTGCTGCATTCTATCAATCAACTCGTCCTTTGTAAGGTGTGATTTCCATTTTTCCTTAGGGTAAAGATCAACAAGGCATTCAATATCATAAAATCCTTTGGGATCAGTACCGTCATCTGGCCGTCCAATCTGTGACACTACTTCATGTACTTCAGGAAACCTTAAAAGATCATATCGCATGCTGTCTGCAAGTATTTTAGCTTGTGGCAAAGAAATACTCATCGGGGCACTGCCTTCTACCCAAAGGGCACCTTCATTCATGTGTGGAATAAATTCCGTACCCAGGAACCTGGCAGAAAAAAAGGTAAGACCAAGGACTAACATTGCAATACTGAAACTGAGTTTTTTGTGCCCCATCACCCAGTTAAATAGTCTTTCATAATATTTCATCATCCCGGAAACAAGCGGATTATGCTTTTCAACGACATTTTTATGAAGCAAACTGCTGGTAAGTGCCGGAACGAAAGTGAGTGTAAAAAATAACGCTCCCAGCAAGGCAAATCCAAGTGTGTAAGCAAGCGGAGAAAATAATTTTCCTTCCACTTTTTCAAAAGAAAAAATAGGGATAAGCGCGGTGATGATGATTAATTTTGAAAACAATATTGCTTTACCCATGTCCACACCGGTACGTCTAATGAGACCAAGTTTGGCAACCTTATTGAATTTTTCCATTCCAATCTCAGCTGCATAATATCCCAAAGCAACAAATACTCCTTCTACCATCACTACAGCTCCATCAATTAAAATTCCAAAGTCAATAGCGCCAATTGAAATTAGGTTGGCAAACATTCCTTTTAAATAAAGCATAATGAATGCAAACAAAAGCGAGAGCGGAATAATTAGTGAAACTATAAGAGTTGCCCGCCAGTCGCGCATAAAAATTAGCACTACTGCAGTAACTAGAATAATACCCAGCAGAACGTTGTGAAACACAGTATGCAAACAAAAATTAATAAGATTTTGCCTGTCGTAGACTGTTTGAACTTCTACCCCTGAAGGTAATATCTTTTCGTTCAGCTCTTTAACTTTTTCTTTCAGAGCTTTAAGAACAGGACTTGGATCAATACCTTTTCTCATCAGCACTATACCTTCCACAACATCTGTTTCGTGGCCACGGGCTACCATGCCTAATCGCGGCTGGTTTGATTCTTTTATATCGGCAACATTTTTGACCAGAAGGGAAGTGCCTTTTACATTTTTAATGACGATGTTTCTTATATCGTCCATATTATTGATAAGACCGATACCGCGAACAACAAATGCCTGCGCCGACTTTTCAATAACATCGCCCCCTACATTAACATTACTCTTGCTTATTGCATCAAATACGTCGAGCGCTGTGAGGTCATACTGTGAAAGTAGTTCCGGATTTACATTAACATCATATGTTTTAATCGGACCTCCAAAGGCAACCACATCTGCTACGCCGGAAACAGTCCGAATATTTCGGTCAATCACCCAGTCTTGAATAGTTCGAAGTTCGGAAGGCGTGTGCTGTTTAGAAAAGAGTGTATAGCGAAAAATTTCATCTGTTGGACCGGTAGGTGGTGTAAGCTCAAAATCAGCACCTTCAGGAAAATCAATTGAGGGTAACAAACCTGTTATCTGTTGCCTGGCGTACATATCTTCCACATTATCTTCAAACACTAATGTAACGACTGAAAGTCCGAATAATGATTGTGAACGGAGATTGGTTTTTCTCTGAACACTGTTCATGGCAATTTCGACAGGGATCGTGACAAACCGTTCCACCTCCTGTGCACTGCGTCCGGGCCAACGGGTAATAATCTGGATTTGTGTGTTGGTAAAATCAGGAAAAGCAACAATAGGCGTTTTAATAAAACAATAAATGCCCGCGACTGCAAGAATTCCTGTCATGAAAAAAATAAAAAGCTTGTGTCGAAGCGAGAAGGAAATAATATTTTTTACTAAATTATTCATATCCGGCAACTGTACAATAGTTTATGTAAGAAAGCTTTATAAATTTTTTAATGCGGTATAAATGAAGAGACTATTCCTGTCTACTGTTAAGTCGCCTTCGTGCAACGAATCGCCGTCAATAAAACTTATATCATTAAATGATTTTAGTATTGTTACCTGTTTAACAGTTATATCGCATTTGGTGCGAAAATGCAACAGGTAACTTTTGTTATCATCAAAAATGATGGAATTGGTTTTAACAGCCAACATTTTTTTATCGGCAGGAAAGCGAATAACAATGTGAGCAAACATGCCGGGCTTAAGATCATATTCTGAATTTCTGAGACCTATTTTTACATTCATAAGCTTTGTTTCCGGATCGAGAATGTTGGAGATGCGTTCAATCTTACCGGTAAAATTTTTATCGGGATAGCTTAAAGTGACAACTTCTGCATCTGAACCGACCTTAATTTTTGAAATATCCGATTCATAAACATTTGCTGTTGCCCAAAGCTCTTTAAGGTCGCTGATCGTGAAAAGATTATCGTTAGCATCAGGACGAAGATCCATTCCAACGGTGACATTCTTTTCAACAACAAATCCGCTTATTGGTGCTTTAATCACATATCCTGAGCCGGTAGAATCGCTGGCAGGAAATGAACTGCCATTAATTGCAAGAACCTCTTTTATTTTTTTGTACTCAGCAAGAGCCTTCTGGTATTCGTTTTGAGCGACCATGTAATCTTTCTCTGAGCTTACGCCGCTGCTTCTCATGCTGCCTGTCACCTCCAGATTTTTCTCAGCAATAGCGAGCTCTGACTGAGAAGATTTGTACTCATTAAAATAATTTGCCATATCAGCACTCCTTATTACGGCAAGTACCTTGTCTTTTTCAACATAATCGCCCAGCGAAACTTTTACTTCGGTGACATGACCACTCACCATTGGAAATATTCTTGACACTTTATCTTCATTGAAGGCAATTTTACCGGAAAGAATAAGTTCACTATTAACCGATTCCATATGTAACGTATCGAAAGTAAGGTTTTTCATAAGCGAATCGGGAATACAGAATTTTTGATCAGCATTGCCATTAAATGAAACATGATTTTTGCATGAATTCACTAATAAAAATGCAACAATTAAACCTGAGCCAAATAAAATTTTCCTTCGTTTCATGGGAAGTTATTTTATAATTATAGTTCCTGTGGCCATGTTTAAGTCCTCCATGGCATCAAGACGGTTATTTTGAAGATGATAGTATTCGTTTTTTGAGTTCTTATACGTTTCGTAATAATCAATAAATTCGAGTAAATTAATAGTATGGTTCCGATAAGCAGAAGTAATTCCATCAAACAGATTATCATAGCTGCTGTCAAATTTTTGCAATGATAATTTATAAAGCCTATCTGTTTCCAGAAGCTGCACAAATGCCTTTTTAATATCATTTTTCACTTCAAGTTCTTTCTGATTTTTAAGAGTCTTGGTTTCTTCAATTTTATTTTCAGCTATCTTTATATTGCCTTGGTTGCGATTCCATAACGGAAGGTCAAAACCTATTGAAAGAGAGTTGTAATTGCGAACATAACTCCCAGCCTTATCATATCTTGCACCTAAAGTCATATCAGGAATACGCATTGCCTTTTGCAACGATAGATTCATCTGCTCGGATAATATTTGTGCTTCGGAGATTTTCAAGTCGTATCGGTTAGACAAACCATAATCATATAACTGTCCGAGACTGTATGAGCCAGCATTTATACTATCGAATGCGGAAATATTAAATATTGGTTTTATTGGCCTCGAAAGCGTATCCCCCGTAAGCAATATAATATTACTTTGCTTTTCAGTGAGGTTTTTAAGCACATCAATCTTTTCGTTTTCAAGATTAAATTGCAACGCCTGTAACCGTGCTAGCTCTTTAAATGGAATATTGCCTTTTTTATACTCAATAGAATATGCATCGACTAGTAATTTCAATGCAGCAAGTTCCCGGTCATAAACTGAAAGCGATTTCCGCAAAAAATAAAACTCGAAAAACGAAGTTCTTAATTCATAACGCAAGGCACGCATTAAATCATAAAACTGATAGCTAGCAATTTGTGAATTGATTTTTTCAATATTTATCCTTTTGTCTCTTTTCCCGGCAAGATAAATAAGTTGCTGCAAAATGACAGCAGTCTCTCCTGATTTGGAAATGTCAAACCATTTATTAGTATTGCTATTATATGCTCCCTGTTCAATATTTAAATTAGGATTGTCCCATAGTTTTGCCTGAATTACAGCTGCATCGGCTTCGTCAATCTGATACTTTGCGGCAAGCAGATCAAAATTATTTTTCAGAAAAGCGGTTTCTGCATCCTGAAGTGATAATAAAAGTGTATCTGCCTGAATTCCTTTTTGCGCCTCAACATTTTCCTCAATGAAACAAAACGAGAATAACAGAATAAGTATTCGAAGCATAAGTTTATAGCTATTTTCAATAATGTGACACAAACATACATCTGTGATATTATAGAAATATTAGAATGAGATTAGAAAATGATTAGAATGAGATGTTCAGGGGAAATTTAACCTTTCTTTAACACAACAGTGACAACAGTTCCAATTCCTAATTCAGATTTGACAGAAAGGTCCCCATTATGGAGCTGAAAAATTTTATGGCATAGGGATAAGCCAACTCCGGAACCGCTGTAAGAACGTGCATTCTCAGAACGATAAAATGTTTGAAATATATTGTTGAGGTCCTTTTCAGGTATGCCGATACCGGTATCCGTGATCGCCACACAAATTGATTCAGGAGAGTTTGCAAGATCTATTTTTATATTTTTATTCTCAGAAAATTTATTCGCGTTTTCCAATAAATTTTCAAATGCAATAATTAAAAGATTTTTGTTGCCTTTAATCAGGAGATCATCTGAATTTACCGGCATATTTTCAAAATAGAGATCCATTTTACTTTCAGACATCTGATTTTGCACTGCATTTTTTGATTCTTCGAGCAATTCATCTATCCTGATATATTCCATTTTAATGTTATTGATGTCGGAACTCGCCTGCGCAATGTTTAACAGCCCGTCACTTAATTTGTGTAACCGCTCTGCTTCTTCCAGGACAGTCTGCAAGACAATTTTGTATTCATCTGCATTTCTGTGCCTCGAAAGCAAGACTTCAATATTCCCAATAATTGAAGTAAGTGGAGTTCTTAATTCATGTGAAGCGCTTGCGACAAAATTTTGTTGAAGTTCAAATGCCTTTTGCAGGCGTTCAAGCATATTATTAAATGTAATGGCTAGTTCGGCAAGCTCATCTTTCCCGTTTCCTTCACTTAATCTTAAGTTGAGATTGGAATCGGTGATGCTGTTAACGTGGTTAATAATATCATTTACAGGTTTAAGCATCCTCATCGTAAAAAACCGACCAATAAAAAACAGAATAAAAATGCTGAAGAAAAAGCTTATTAATAAACCATTGCCAAGCTGGGTCAACTTGGCATCCCCTATTTTGTCAGCTGCAGAAGCGAGAATTACAAAATTCCCCTGATTGTCAGGATAGTAAATACCGTAAGTATAAGTACCACTAATTTTACTTTTGTATGTTTTTTCTCTCCTGGTTTTTTCTATAACTGTTACTGGAAAAGCTGTTGGCACTGAATCCCTTATGAAAGCAGGCTGATTAATTGAATCATATAACATTATTGTTTCCCCGGGTAGTTTTTCCAGGAGTACTTTCTGAAATCCCTGAAAAACTTTATTGCTCACTTCATCCTCTTCAAGATAAACATTTGCTGCAGCATACGTACGCATCCGAAGCCTGTAAAAAAAATCACTTGATGCAAAGGATTTGCTGATTGAATAGATAAAAAGATTCAGACCAATCAAAAAAAGTGCTATGGTAAAAGTGAACAGAAGCGAAAGTTTAGTCTTGATTTTCATTTTCGCCCTCTTTAAATACATATCCCATTCCTGTTATTGTATGAATAAGCTTGGGAGAAAAATCCTTATCAATCTTATTCCGAAGGTAATTGACATAAACATCAACAACATTCGAATTATTCTCATGCATATTTCCCCATACCGAATCCAAAATCTGACTCCTTGATTTTACAATTCCGCAATTGTTAACAAAATACTGAAGCAGAGAAAATTCTCTGGCTGTCAGTTTAATCAATTGCCCGTTGCGCCTTACTTCCTTGCTAAAATCATTTAATTCCAGTCCTGCAAAATTAAAAACCGGATTTATCGTACGGTTCTGGGTTCTTCTGATCAATGCATCAATTCTTGCAAGCAGCTCCTTAAATTTGAAAGGTTTAATTAAATAATCGTCAGCGCCTGTTTTAAGTCCGGTCACAATATTATCTGTAGAACCAAGAGCCGAGAGAATTAAAATCGGAGTTTCAATTTTTTCCTCTCGGAGCATCCTGCACAATTCCAATCCATTTATTTGAGGAAGAATTATATCTAAAATAATAATGTCGTATGTCTCCTGTATAGCTAATTTTTTACCTGTATATCCGTCAAAAGCAACTTCTACATGAAATGATTCTTCCTCAAGCCCTTTCTTTATAAAAGCAGATACATTCACTTCGTCCTCTATCAAAAGTACATTCATAATGGGTCAGAAATTAACTTAATCTGCAATATTGGCCCTGATTAAGCTGTTTAATAATTGAGTTGAAATTGAATTGAGCTTAATTATTATCTATAATTATCAACCACAAACTTATTATTTCTTTAATTGACAGGGATATAACAGGATGCCCTGATGTTAATAAAATTTAATTATCAAATTGTACTTATCATATCAGTGCCATTAACTATACGCGACTTTCCCATACCTTCTTTATTCTCAATCACTTTGGGTTTATTAAAAAGCAAAACTTCTGCCTACTATACATTTGATAATCCACGGATCAGTTTGCTGGTTTAGGCCACGACCGAGACCTGCATTAAATTCCCAGTTGCTTCCGAAATCAATGTTTGTGGCAACAAACAGAACCTGATGTTCCTGATTCCAGGGTAAGAAACCTTGAACAGGACCATAACCGCTGTACCATTCCAGTCCAAGATCTGCTTTCTTGTTTATTTTATAACTGGCCATCAGACAGGGATTAAATTCAAAATCATTTGACCTGTCAACATTCCAGTCAAAGGTTGGATTTACAGCAAGAAAGATCTTGCCTAATCGTTTATCAATAATCGGGTGAATCTCAAATAACCAGTGATTATTAAAGAATCCCATTCTCTGATAACCAATTTCTGATCCGATACTTAAACCCACCGGGAGGTTCCATGATTCAGGAATCCTTATACGCGGACGGATATGCGAACCGGCATACCCGCTTCTTCCGTTACTGCCAATGGCATTGAAAAAATAAACACCCAATTCAAAAATATCAGAAAAACCATGGGTTATTTCCAATGTTTCATGAAGTATTTTGTCTGATGGAAAAATATTGTCTGAATATTGCTTATTTCCAATTAAAGTATAATTGCTGTGAAGTTCAAAAAGAGTGTGACCTTTGGGGGCAGTTTCTGAAGTATAAACCTGTATCTCATAGTCATCCTGGGCTGCAACATTTACGGAAAAAAATACTAATAGTATTAATGCCAAATATATTTTTACAATTTTTTTTGAAGTATCCATGTTACATATGGCCCAATAAAAATCAAAAGTACATTTTTCAAATATATTTTATATTAATATGTGATTTAATCTGATCCGTCACCAGTGAGGGAACAAAAAGTAGCACCATATATTGTCTGTCTGCATCCTTTCAGACTTCAACCTGCTAGTGTAAATAAGCAGTTTGCCAGGAAAAACAGTGTTTTTACCGAAATTAAATATCAACATGGCAGATATTATTATACTTTTCGTTTAGAAAAAAATATTGCAATGAAATTACCCGAGAGAAATAAAGTATGTAGTGTTGAAAGTGCAGGAGCATTGGATTTGAAAATAAGGAAGCTGGTCCATAATCCGCATACTATTTTAAAACCTTTTGTCAAAGCAGGAATGACCATCCTTGATTTAGGATGCGGTCCGGGTTTCTTTACAATGGAATTGGCCAGAATGGTTGGCAAAAGCGGCAAGGTGACTGCTGCTGATTTGCAGGAAGGAATGCTGGATATTGTCCGAAAAAAAGTTTCAGGTTCTGATCTTCAGAATATTATTGAATTTCATAATTGCCCTGATAATAAAATAGGTTTGGAAAAAACATTCGATTTTGTACTTGTATTTTATATGCTTCATGAAGTGCCTGATAAATCAGCATTTTTACATGAAGTTTATTCATTAGTAAAATCCAATGGGCAAGTACTTATTGTCGAGCCAAGGTTCCATGTTACAAAAAGTGATTTCGATGATTCAGAAAAGATCATGAAAAATATTGGATTTGAAATTATTAAAAAACCAAAAGTATTTTTCAGCAGATCGGTACTTCTGAAAAGGATCTGAAACACAATCCTGAGAAATAATACACAACAGGCATTTACTGAAGAAAGTTTGTAAGATCGATTATCGCTACTTTATTATCTTAAGATCACTCTTCAGTTTATTGAAAAGGTCCTTATATTTATCGGGTACTTTTTCCAGATCGATAGGTGTGCTGTCAGTTCCAACATTAAGTTCATAATACTGGCCGTCTTTAATCTTCGGAGCAGCAGTATCATGTTTTATAGTTACCAGCAGATTTGCCAGCTCCTGGTCCGAAAAGTCAACTTTCGTTTCAGAGACCTTGGTGACCGGAATAAATCCGCCTGTCCTTATGAGTCTTATTATCATTGCTTATGTTAAACTTTTGCTTCAAGCCATCCCTGTTTCACAGCAAATACTTCAGGACTATTCAATCCAAATATTTTCTCAGCGTGAATGATGGTGAGATTTTTTACATCTGCAAATTTAGCATTCTGCACCAGATTAATGTCAGTTAAGACAGCGTACCAGATTCGTCCGGCTTTTTCCCATGCATAACCTCCCATATTGAAGGCTGCAACATAAAACGCAAAATTGGGGATTCCCGAATTAATATGCACTCCGCCAAAATCACCCGACTGGGTATCTGGCAGGTTTTGATATTTATCCATTGTTGCGGGTTGAGGATCGGTGCCCAGTTCAGGATGATTTATATAGGCTGTGCCAGGCGCTTTAAGACTGCGTAATGCATATTTCGGCCCTATCATCACCCTCTCACCAATAAGCCAGTTTGACTTTTTGACATCCTGATTATTAAACCTTTGCTTTATCATTATGCCAAAGATATCGGAAAAGGATTCATTTAGAGCACCTGCCTGGTTGTCGTAATTAAGATTGGATTCATTTTCGGTGACACCATGTGTAAGCTCATGTCCTATAACATCAATATCGCTGGTGAAACTAGAAAAGACAATTCCATCACCATCACCATAAACCATGCGCCGGCCATCCCAGTACGCGTTATCCATTCCCTTATCAAAATGCACATATTGTTTTATCAGCATTCCTTTGTTGTCAATTGAATTTCTGCTTAATAACTGCCAGTAGAAATCCCATGAAGCCTTACCACCTTTAATAACATTTTTGCCGGCAACGGATGTAATTTTCTGATTGGTTTTTGAATCCCATAGTAAAGAAGCATTAATAAAATCTGTTTTCTGCTTGCAGTCATATACTTCCATTTTCAGAATATCCTTTCCGGCCTGTTTAGAGATCAGACCAAAAATGGCCCTCTCCTGCAGGCTTGCTTTATGAAAGAATATTCTGTCGTTCCGGAACCTGAAGCTTCTGAAATTAGTTTTGGTTGCCAGATCGGCAACTTTTTTATTGTCCGATTCCATTAATCTTTTAAGCATGTATGGAGGAATAATACAATGGATTGGGGTGAAGTGATTTTTACACATAGTTTTTAGATTTTTAGATCTTTCTTAAACAAATTAACATAGACCTTTAAGTAAAGTTTACATCTAAAGTCACATACATAAGGTGTCTTATCAGCAGACAGGTATAAATTTAGGAAATTTCAGAATACAAAAAAAATCTTTTAACCGCAAAGTTTAAACCTGTTTTCTCTGTGAACCTCTGTGTACCTTCTGTGGCACTCCGTGTAACAAAAAATAAGAACTTACACAGAGTTACATGGAGAAGCACAGAGTACACAGAGAAGAAGTTAGTAAACGGAAAGAATATTTTTTTCTGTTACTTAAAAACTATAAATTTATAACCAGTATCACTAACATCAATGTACCATGGACAGTGTATTAATTGTACCACCTGAAAACATCGGTAAAAATTTCATTCCAGAAGAATATCTTCCCAAAGGTCAGGATGAATACTATCAGCGTAATAATCAGTCTGTCCCTCCAAAATCAGGATGGAGGAACCTGCGCTCAGATGAGGTTGAACGACTGGTTAAAAATGATAACACCGCTGACAACTGGGATGAAATACTGGTTACTAATCAGTTTGATACAAATCAGATTAAGAATTCAAGATTTTTCGGACTAGTGAGGATCGGGTGTTTAAGGAACACAATACTTCAGCACCACGACCTGAGAGTTCCCTCAGGTATTACCAACAGTCTTATAATCTCCTCTGACATAGGCGACGATGTTGCTATCCATAACGTACACTACCTGGCTCATTATATAATCGGTGATCGTTGTATACTTTTTAATATCCAGGAAATGCATACGACTAATCATGCTAAGTTCGGCAATGGTGTTATAAAAGAAGGTGAACCTGAAAATGTAAGAACGTGGATCGATCTCATGAATGAAACTGGTTGCCGCCGGGTACTTCCATACGATGGCATGATAACAGCCGATGCCTATCTATGGGCTAAATACCGTGATGATAAGGTATTGCAGGAGAATCTTAAACAGATAACACAGAACAGTATTGATAACAGGCGTGGATTTTATGGAACAACAGGTGATAATTGTGTAATAAAAAATTCTCTTATCCTAAAGGATGTGAAGATCAGTTCCTATTGCTACATAAAAGGCGCCAATAAACTAAAAAATCTTTCAATTAATTCCTCAGAGGAAGAACCCACGCAAATCGGTGAAGGAGTTGAACTTGTGAATGGAATTATTGGATATGGTTGTCATATTTTTTATGGCTGCAAAGCTGTGAAATTTATACTGGGTAATAATTCCAGTCTGAAATACGGAGCCAGATTAATTAATTCATTTCTGGGTGATAATTCGACTATCTCTTGCTGTGAAGTGCTTAATAATCTTATATTTCCATCGCATGAGCAGCATCATAATAATTCATTTCTGATCGCTTCGGTTGTTATGGGACAAAGCAATATGGCAGCCGGGGCCACAATTGGTTCAAATCACAACAGCCGGGCCAATGACAATGAAATCCAGGCCGGACGCGGATTCTGGCCCGGATTATGTACCAGTGTAAAGCATTCATGCAAGTTTGCATCATTCGTATTACTTTCAAAAGCCGATTATCCGGCAGAACTGAATATACCATTTCCTTTTTCTCTTCTTAATAATAATGTTTCAAAGGATCAGCTGGAAGTAATGCCAGCTTACTGGTGGTTATATAATATGTATGCACTTGCCCGCAACTCCTGGAAATTTCAGAATCGCGACAGACGCGTGCACAAAGATCAGAATATTGAATTTGAACCATTTGCTCCGGATACAATTGAGGAGATATTCAATGCCATCTCGCTACTGGAAATCTGGACCGGGAAAGCCAGTCTACGTGAAAAAGGGATGTCAATTAAGGAAAAGGATGAAAATGATCTTGCTTCATTAGGTCGTGAACTTTTATCATCCCGGGAAAAAGAGGTCAATAACCTGGAAGTATTGGGTGAAAACATGGAAAATACCAGGCGAAAAGTGGTGATACTAAAGCCGTACAATGCCTGGCACGCGTATCATGATATATTACATTATTATGCAACAAAAAATCTGATAGAATACCTGAGCTCTGATTCAAATGCCACTTTCTCAACCATGTATAAAGCCCTGAAGAGCGATCGGCAGAAGGAATGGGTCAACCTGGGCGGTCAAATGATGCAAAAAGATGATGTTGATAAACTCAGAAATGATATTGGCTCACGACGGTTAAAAACATGGAAAGAGATTCACGAAAGATATAATGATCTTTGGACAAAATATAGACTTGACAAACAAAAGCATGCTTTTGCAACTCTTTGTGATTTATATGGAAAGGAAAATCTTAACATCAATGATTGGAATTCTGCCCTGGAAAAAACAGTGAAGATTCAGAAATTTGTTTGTGATCAGGTTTATAACTCCAGAAAAAAAGACTTTGATAATCCGTTCCGGCAGGCTACCTTCAGAAACATGGATGAAATGAATGCTGCTTTGGGGACCATTGAAGAAAACAGCTTTATTGTTCAGGTCAGACAGGAAACCGAAGATTTTGAAAAACTGACAGAAGAAATAAAAAAGAGATCCGGCTTTTGATTACAGAATCTTTAAGTTACAAAAGACTAAGAAATATCTCTTAGGCATCTACCTTGAATTTGCTATCAATTTTTTATGGCTGATCTTTTCACCATTTCGGCAACCGGAGAAAATAATCTATTTAATTTATTTTACTTATTAGCGATCAAATATTTAGTTTTACCTGAGATAAATGAATACATGAATACATGAATAATTTAAAGACCGGGCAGTTTTACGGATCCACTAATGAAACAATACGTCTGAAGGGTGTTACACTAACTGATACTGAGTACACTCATGAGAAAGTTGACTGGCATTTTCATGAAAACGCCTATTTCACTTTTATACTGGAAGGAGAACTTCTGGAAGGAAACAAAAAAGAACAATATGATTGCAATGCAGGCAGTATTTTATTCCATAACAAGCAGGAAGCTCACTATAATATAAAACCAGATGGGTTTACTCGGGGTTTTCACATTGAACTTAATCCAAAATGGTTCGATTCTTATGAAATTGATACATGCTCAATTAATGGCACTTTAAATATTGTTCTTCCACAAATGAAAGCTCTGATGTACAATATTTTTAAGGAGGCAAAGTTATCACGCGAACATGCCCAGCCTGCTATTGATTTCCTGCTGATAGAATTATTCTCGCTTCTGTCAGGAATAAAGATAACCGCTGATAGAAAAACACCGGGTTGGGTATATCAGATCCGGGATCTTTTAAATGATGATACTGAAGATAAATCACTCACAGAACTGGCAATGCTTATAAATATTCATCCTGTTCATCTTTCAAGAGATTTCTCAAAATATTATAATTGCAACCTGGGAGAGTATATTCGATCTATTAAAATTCAAAGAGCGTTAACTATGATGACTGATACAAGGCTTTCACTGACAGAAATAGCGTTTTCCTGTAATTTTGCTGATCAGAGTCATTTTATAAGGTCCTTCAAGGCAAAATATCACATACCACCTTCAGACTTCAGAAAGTTCTTGCTAAGAAAACAGAAATGTTAATCCTGTTCTATTAGATATCTTTCCTCCTGATTAATTTTGCAGGGTAAATTCTTAATAAAATCTTCAAGTCTATGCGATTCATTGCACTTGCCTATTCATTTATGATGATGACACAATTTAGTCTTTCAGCCCAGCAAAAAGATGTTGTAAAAACTCAGGGAATCACCTCTACCCTTCACAAGTCTAATATCGGGAATATCATTTTTACCTCAAAATCTATACCCTTAGCGGATCTGAAAAAAGCGGATTTTTTAGAGTATTACGAGTTAACCAACAAAAGTGACCTGTTCATAACTGTTTTTATGGGAAACTCTATAACAAATTATTTGCATTCCATTGCACCTGATCTGAGTGCTGCCGAGCTGGTTAAATCAGGTAATTACCAGTTCTCACTATATGTCGATAATAAGCTCATATATAAAAGTAATCTGTGGCCGGGTGCACCTTATCGTGAAATACAGGATACAGCAACTGTTTTATGCGTGCCGCTCATAAAAAACAAGAATGAAGGCTGGTATCTATGGAGCCAGTATTTTTGGATGAGGTTTATGAACAATGGCGGTGATAGTGTTCTGACTGAAGGAGAACATCTCCTTAAGATGGAAATCAGACCTTATGTTCAATCAGGCTCTGCCTTGAAAACCGGGGAAATAATTGCTTCAGGATCATTGAATTTAAATGTAAAAAGGAAACCAACAATTGACATCTCTCAAATTAAACTAACAGCCCTCAAACCCTATAATGGATTTTTACTTTCATCAGACAATTATGACAAGAATATGATAAAAACTCTTAAAGGATATATTGAAGAAGGCGTTTTCAAGCAAATCAGCAGTATAGTAGTAATCAAAAATAGCAAACTCCTTATAGAAGAGTATTTTAACGGAGAAACCAGGGATTCCCTTCATGATCCGCGTTCAGCAGGAAAATCATTTACATCCACTATTTTTGGTATTGCGGAAAGTGAAGGATATTTTAAATATGAAGAGCAGACCCTGAAAGAATTCTATGATATTAAATCATTTGCCAATTACTCATTACAAAAAGAAAATGTTTCAATAAAAGATCTGCTTACGATGAGCTCCGTTTTTGACGGGAATGATGATGATGAAAACTCTCCAGGTAATGAGGAGAATATGTACCCGACTTCTGACTGGGTTAAATTCGCCCTGGATTTACCTTTAAACCTGATACGACCTAAAGATGAATGGCATTATTTTACAGCAGGCGTTGTTATTTTAGGAGATATTTTAAACAAGATTGTTCCCGGAGGACTTGAAAAATATGCTGATAATAAACTATTTAGTCCATTAGGCATTACGCGTTATCAATGGCAGTTTACTCCACAGAACGTACCAAATACTGCAGGCGGAATAAGAATGAATGCCCTGGATTTCGCAAAATATGGCCAGCTTTATAAAAACGGAGGGAAATGGAACGGGAAACAAATAATATCTGAGGAATGGGTAAAAAAGACATTTACAAAGTATAAATCCATTCCCGGCCGAAAGGATGAATTTTATGGCTACCTGTTCTGGAATAAAAAATACACTGTGAATAATAAAGCATATGAGACCTTCTATTGTGCGGGCAATGGAGGAAATAAAATATATATTTTTACTGATGAGCCGCTGGTTATAGTTATCACAGCCACAGCATATGGAGCTCCCTATGCACACTCTCAGGAAGATAAAATGATGACAGATTTTATTTTGCCGGCTGTTTTAAATGTACATTAATCCTCTGTGGTCCTCTGTGTGCCCTTTGTGGCTCTCCGTGTAACAAAAGAAGAACTGACACAAAGTACACAGAGAAGCACAGAGTTTCACAGAGAAAATTATTTATTCTTTATAAGTATCGGTTTTACTTTCGTATTTCCATCGATGCTTAAATATGGATCTGCTCCAAGCAAATCTTCGGTTGCGATTGCAGCACTGACAGTCTTTTCTTCACCTGGAAACAGAACGATAAAATTGGAATCCCAGAAAGTAGGCAACACCTCTTCGCCTTTCTCACCTCTTGTTATTACAAGCCTGTTAAAAAATGAGAGCTTGCCAGTAGTGTTTTTAAGCATTACTGTGATGTGACATTCCTTCCCGGCTTCTTCCTTATAACCAGACAGTTCAAGCGCTACCGGATCAAGATTAGCCATAGCTGAATAATCGGGTTTCTCTAAAGAAGATAACCAGTATGTATTTTCTGACAATATACTGCCGTCTTTCCCTTTCAATTCGAGTCTGACAAAGTACACAGGTGTCAGCTTCAGGCCGGAAGGTATTGTAAATAATTCACTGTACATGTCAGCCCCGATATTAACCGGCTGCGATCTGAACCAGGCTGTCTTCATATTAAAATCTATGACTTCCACGAGTAGCTGCAAGCTATCAAGTTTTTCATGCCTTCTGTTGATCAGGCATATCGTTTGATTATTAGCATTCATTTGGATATGAACCTGTTCCATTGCCTTTTGAGAGTAATAATAAGATGCATTCTGGCAGAGATACCAGTCATATAACTGCCATAAAACCGATGGCCAACAATCGTTGAGCTTCCAGAGCATTACACCACTGGTGATTGTCCACATCCGGTGGTTTGCTGCCTCAAACATTGCGCGGTAACTATTTGCATTAACAAACTGCGCTTTTTTTGCATAGTCTTCAACGCTTGATGGCTTGCCATATAAAGTCCGAATAGCATTGTCATACCCCCTGAAAGCATAATTATTATCATCCCAGGCTCCATGCTCGGCCCAGGTGCTGTCCAATGGAAAGATTGCGCTGCCGGTATCTTTACTGAACCTGGGGATAAATTTTTTCAGGCTGCTATATACCGGTACAGAAGCCACACCAAGCTCATTTCTGAATGCCTGTTTATTGACTTCAAGGATCTTGTCAAAATAAAAATGCTCAGGGTTCCAGTTGTAATCAGGATCGCCATCGTCGGTAGTGCCGAGTGGAAGATCAGCTTTTATATAGGGAGTGTATTTATCTATATCCCAGCTGGTGCTTGAAGCAGCGAGAAAGGTCCTGGTACCATCGAGATCAGACACATATTTCCTGAGAGGTTTATAAATATCCTCGGCTACTGTAACTTCGTTTGCAGCGCACCATATAACCAAAGAGGGATGATTCCGGTATCTTTTAATGATATCCCTGGCCTCCCTTAAAGCAAGTGCATGGTCCGCAGGATTATTCTCAGTAAGAGTATCGCCTGGGAACATACGGTAACACTGGTAAAAAGTCTCCCAGCACATCAGTCCGTATTTATCATAAGAATCCAGTACGATATCAGGTGGAGAAGGTGCATCCTCACTGGCGACCATATTAACATTAGCTTTAGCCATTAATCGAGCTTCGTCGTATACTCTTTTTTCGTTTAAATTCTGAAGAGCATCAGGCTGGAGCCAGCCTCCCTTGCAGAAAATTCTCTGACCGTTAATTATGAATACTCTTCCATAGTCATTGCCTATTTTCTTTATCTCATTTGTTATCTTGCGGATTCCAAATGTTGTATTCTCCTTATCCGATATTTTATTATCAACACTGAATGTGAGCTCCATATTATGCAGATATTGTTTCCCATAACCGTTTGGCCACCACAGGTATGGATTATGAATTGATAATGAAGGATATTCAGTAGGACTAAGTGCAACCTCTGTAACATGATCGGCGGGGAGTTTTACTTTCTTCCTGATAATTATATCGGGCATGCTCCCCCCCAATTTCTTAATATATGTTGGAAACCCGAGAGTATTTATAAGGCTGATCTTAATTGTCAATACTCCATCTATCTCCTCTTTGCTGCAATTTTTAAGCTCTGCTGTAATTTTTAAGTCAGCAAGAGTTGTATCTGGCAAAGGAAGGTCGGTTATAACAAATGGGTTTTCAATTGAAACCGGACCCGTTGCTGTGATATACACATCCTGATATATACCCATATTACGATCTCTTATAACAGGGGCGCAATCCCATCCTCCTGAGAATTTAAGAGTTTCATCTTTAAAAACATCGATTGCATGGCCACGAGTCTTTCCAAACACCTCAAACTGAACACCGGGTGAAGGCAAACCCGGATGATCCACCTGATGAATCTGTACCGCAAGGCAGTTCTTTTGATTTATGAGAGCATATTCTGTTATGTCATATCTGAAGCGAAGGAACATGCCTGCCATCTCCTGTTCTCCTGCAACCTTGTGCCCGTTCAACCAGACATCGGCACGATAATTGATTCCGTCAAAATTCAGCCAGAGTTTCCTCCCTTTATAGGGAGCTGGCAAATCAAATTCCTTCCTGAACCAGTAAGGATCCTTCCATGGATTGGTCTTGCCGTCAATATAGCTGAATTTTGCCAGGTTATACTTCTGGTTAAACTCATCTGAAACATCGGGGATTTTAAAATTGTTAAGTCCTATCCATGGATCGGGATATACACCGTCTTTTACTAGTGCATTCAGGACAGTAGTTGGGACAATAGCAGGATACCACGCTTCCGGTTTGAAATTAACTTTGGAAATTATTTCGCCCCCTTCCTTTAAGCTGACTGAAGATTTAATGGACCAGTCTCCTGAAAGCATAAGCTTTGCCGGTAAGTTAGTCTCTTTAACTGAACAGGAGAATAATCCTATAGCAAATAATAAGAGCATAAAGAACTTAATTGAATATCTCATGATATTAGGATTTTATAAGTATTGATTTTTATTATTGGATCACTAAAGCGGCAGCTCCGATGAAGCCAGCTCCATCTCCAAGAGCAGCTTTTACTACTTTTGTTTTATCAGCTGGTACAGGGCAGATAAATTTCCTTAAAGCATTGTTCATTGAATCATAAAAGAGGTCGATTGAGTTTGCGATAGAGCCGCCGAGGATTACGATACCTGGATCTACCATATTAATGCCCCAGGCCATTGAAAATGCCAGGGCGCCGCCAAAAATATTCCAGGTTTCAATAGCATCAGAATCGCCCCTGATTGCAAGTTGTGATATTTCTCTGGCGGTTTTCAACTTGTTTGACAGCCTGAAATAAGTTGAGCTGATTCCATTTCCTGATACGATATCTTCTATGGTACCATCTTTATAAGGGGAAGGCCATATTTCTCCAGCCATTCCATTCACCCCGGTAAAAAGCTTTTTGTTGATAACTATGGCACATCCAAGCCCGGTACCTAAAGTGAATCCCAGGGTTGTTCTGTGATCTTTGCCTGCACCCCAGATACTCTCCCCGAGTAAAAGCGCATTCGCGTCATTATCCATGAACACCGGGATCCGGAATTTTTCATAAATTTTAGCTTTTAAGGGATAAAAATGCATAGTTGGAAGCTGAGGGCATTCAAGAATCGTACCGCTGGCAGTATCCAGAGGACCTGTAACGCCCATCCCGATTCCAATAATGTCAGCCGGTTTCAAAACCGGATTCATTATAATTTTATCAATTGAATCAGTAATCCTGGCAAATATTTTTTCGCTTTCATCATTTCCTCCCGTTTCAATGGTAACGGGATCAAACAGAACTTTGCCAACAGGGTCAATTGCTCCAGCCTGAATTTTAGTGCCTCCAACATCGACTCCGATTATTATTCCTTTATCTGATAGCTTCCTCATTATGAAAGTACTTTAATATGTATTATATTTTAAATATGAACTATCCATTTTACCTTTGATTTTATTGAATATCGTTAAATATTCAACCTTCCTTTCCCCCAAACTGAAATTGCAAACACATATAAAAAAGCAACCAGGTTTACTATCATGGCAATTGTAATAATAATTAAAAAGCTCCTGCTCCTGGAGTTATCCATAATATTAGTCATTCTGTAGTGGTGACTTTTGCTCCCATCGTGAAATTTCCTGGTTCGTTGCCTTCATCGACTGCCCACCGGTTGACAATGAACTGAAGAGGAATAATTGACGGAATCGGGAAAAGGTATTCATCCTGGCAGGGTATCCGTATAGGATAGATATCCGGATTACTGAAACTGGCAAGGCTGTTTGTGATTAAAACCACCCGGCCCCCGAATCTTGTAATATCTTCAGCAAGTTTTATTCCCTGTTCGTATGTGATGCCCAAAGGGGCGAGAATAATTGCCCTGAATCCTTTCTTTGACATTTCCATAGGTCCATGCCTGAATTCTCCTCCATATATACCGGCTGCAGGGTTCCTTGCAGCTTCCATGATCATTAATGCCCCCTGCAGTACTGAAGAATATGATGGACCTCTTCCGATTAACTGAACAAAAGGTGGATGACCAAGAAAATCCATGACAGGAGAGAGCCATTCCTCCCTGTTATTTATCAGCTCTTTTACCGCTTCTATTGTCATTTTCAGCTCCGGAATTGGTCCTGGCTGCCATCTCCTGGTCAGCACTTTTGTAAACAGAGATAATACCAGCAAAGTTGACACATACGTTTTTGTAGAGGTCATTTCTTCCTTTCCTGCCCTGCTGAGGAGTGCAATTGCAGCCTTTCCGGCAAGTGTGCTGTTCTCCTCATTTGTAACCCCGATGCATGTAACACCTGAGGGGATCTTTTCCAGGATTTTTACCACTTCATAGCTCTCTCCCGATTGGGATATACAGGCAAGAAGCGCTCCGGGTCTTAATAACGGAAGATGGTAATGCAATAATTCTCCTGCATTTATTGTTTTCGAAACTATTCCATAATTACTTAATACACAGTTAGCTGTATGAGGTGCAAAATAGGAGCTCCCCATCCCGGTAAAAATTACCTCACCAGGGCACTCACGTTCCCAGATTGCAGAAATTTTTTCAAGTATAATCTGACCTTCCCCTTGCAGGTAAAAATCTAATGTATTTTCAAGAACCTTAGGCTGCTCAAAAATCTCTTTTAAGAATTTGTTAATCATAAAATAAAAGGTTGAAAAATATATGTCTATCCCGAAACAAAATAAGTAATTTGATTGACTTATTATGATCTCTCAGGAAAAAAATCATATATTTCAGACTCCTGAAGACGATAACTAATAATATAGAAATGGATACAAATGCACAAACCTTGAGTACTCCTGCTTCAGGCAGGGTGACATCAATAGATTTCTTTCGCGGATTCACAATGTTCCTTCTTGCAGGGGAAGCTACAGAACTTTATGGTCAGCTTGAGAAATCTCATAACGGAATAATTCATTTTATTGGTACTGAGCTCAGCCATCATGAGTGGCACGGGTTGCACTTCTGGGATCTGATTCAGCCTTTTTTCATGTTTATTGTAGGTGTCGCAATTCCTTTTGCGGTAGCAAACAGGCTTAAAAAGGGTGACAGTCTGAAAACCATAACACTTCATGCATTTAAACGTTCAGGTCTGTTATTATTCCTGGGATGGGCCCTCTATTTCACTGATGCAGGAAGACTTGTATTCAGGTTTCAGAATGTTCTGGCACAACTTTCAGTCACTTATCTGGTTGCCTTCCTTATAAGAAACAAAAGTTTCCTCTTTCAGTTGATATTTACTTTTATCATTCTCATCCTGATTGACCTGGCGTATCGTTTTTTCCCTGTGGATGGATTTAACCATCCCTGGGTTAATTTTGAGAACCTGGGAGCTTGGTTCAATAATAAAATCGAAGGCGTGGATAAAGCCAGTGAATGGGCAACATTAAACTTTGTTTCAACAACAGCCCATACGGTTTGGGGAGTGCTGTGCGGAAAGCTTCTTATGAGCGATAAACCGGCAGCTAAAAAAATTCAGATATTGCTGATAGCCGGAGTGTCAGCTCTGATTATTGGATTTTCTCTTGATTGGCTGAATATAACTCCTATCATCAAGAAGATCGCAACCTCTTCATTTGTATTTGCAAGCGGAGGACTGGCGATTCTGGTTCTTTGTTTCTGCTTCTGGCTGATCGATGTAAAAAAACAATTCGTCGCGGGATCAAGAATGTTTATCATTGTAGGTATGAACAGTATTTTTATTTATCTGTTTTTTTCAACCGGTGGCGCCGGTTTTATTCACAGAATCATAGCTCCTTTCAGCAGCCTGTTATTCTCCTGGGGAGGAGAAAATACCGTTGAAATAATCACCAGTCTTGGTATCTGGGCGGCAATGTGGTATTTATGTTACTGGCTGTATAAAAATAAATTGTTTATTAAGATATAACCAGATTCACCTCACCCTATAAAATGTGTAGAGACAGGTCTGAGACCTGTCTCTACTATTATAAATATATAGGTATTATTTACCGGTTACCACCAAGGAAAAGGTGAAATGGTACGAGGTTTATTGAAGAGGTCAGTGACCAATTTTATTTCTTCTTCGTTGCCTTTTCTTCGCCACCTGGAGCAGTTAATGTAAACCCGGTTATTTCACCTTTATCACCGGAGGTAAACTCTATTGTATAGTCATCCATATACTTAACAGCGAATTTGTTGCCGGAAACCGGGGTCAGTTCCATCTCCGGCTGTTCAGGAATAGTCAGGGTAAGAGTTTTTCCATCTTTCATTTTTACCTGGACTGTCTCCTCGCTCAGGTAATATTCCCCTGTATACTTCTGCAAGGTTTCTGCCGGGACCACAACATTTTCAGGCGCTTTTGCCTTAACAGGTATCTTTGACTTTGCATAATCCGCCTGCATAGTAAGACCTTTTGATTGCTTACTGGCTGCTATTCCGTTTAAAATCATGCCATTAAAATAAGCAGCGATCATCTGACGATACTGTTCCGGAATTGTATCGCGAAAACTGACAATCATGTCAATTCCCTTTTTGAAATTATCTGGATTTTGTGTTCTTTTCAGAAGGTTGGCGAATGGTTGGAGAATCATGAACTTCTCGTTTCCGAAAGGTAGATTATCAAATCGTGCAGCCAGGGAGTCAAAATCATTTTCACTGGCATAAGAGAATAAAATATTGGTACTTGCATCTGAGAGCGCTCCCTTAACATGCTGACCGGCGAAAAACTTTGCCTTTTCAAGGGCCAATGCAGTATCTATTGCTCCGAGTGCATTCAGTGAGCTTCCCGCAACTGAATAGGATGAATCATTAATCGATTTAAGGAATAATGGCTTATATGAATCCTTTTTATATTTTCCGAGCGCTTCAATAGCTCTTGCTCTTACCAGTGTTTTCGGATCATTCTCCGCCATGTCAGCCAACATAGGTTCGAAAGACTTTTTCACTGAGTCATTTTGCAAGTACAATTTCTGAAGAGTATAAATCCTCAATCCATAATACTTGTCCTTCAAAGCGGTTTTCATAAGATCAAGCGCTTTGTGATCATCACTCTGGTTCCTTGCTGCGTAATCGATTGCTTCTCTCCTGTCGGCATACAGCCCGGCATTTTTATATTGAAACACATAATTATCAAGAGTTTTGTGCTCAGTCTTTTCGCAGAGAAGTATTTTATCGCCGTCAACATTTATGAGATCCGGTTTTGAAACGGTATGAAACAGGAAAGTATCAGCCTGGTGTTCTGCCCATACTTTATATCGTTTTTTATCCGTACCCTGGTAAACATCTATTGTAAAAGGCAGCTTAAAAATTTTCCCTGGCTGAGTTTGCTTTATAAAGACGCTGGCTGTTTTTCCGTCTGCTGAATATTCATAATTAATATCAAGTTTTGGATGACCACTGCCATAATACCATTGGTTCCAGAACCAGTTAAGATCCTGACCAGTAACATCTTCAAAGGCAAGACGAAGGTCCTGGGCTTCTGCCGAACTGAATTTTTTTGTTCTGAGGTACAGGTTTAGCGACTTGAAGAAAGCGCTGTCTCCGACACAATTCCTGAGCATATTAAGGATCCGTCCGCCCTTCTGATAGCTCACAAGATCGAACATGTCTTCACGGTCCTTATAATAAAACCGAACCAAATCTTTTTTATCATTGCCACCCTGCAGATACATTTGCATACTGTTAAAACTATGTTCATCGGCGGCGTCTTTACCATGCTTATGCTCTTTCCAGAGAATTTCACTGAAGTCGGCGAATGATTCGTTCATTGTGATGTTACTCCAGCTTTCGCATGTGACATAATCACCGAACCATTGATGAAATAGTTCGTGGGAGATCACATCTTCCCATCTGTTTTCATCGATCAACTGCCTGGCATCCTGCTGTGCAGACTCAGCATGAAGTGTTGCAGTAGTATTTTCCATTGCTCCGCTAATATAGTCTCTGGCAACGATCTGTGAATATTTGGGCCAGGGATAATCCACACCTGTTATCTTCGAATAGAAACCTATCATTTCCGGAGTAAGTCCAAAAATTTTACGCGCTTCCGGGGCATATTCCTTTTCAACATAATAGCTTACTTCTTTCCCTTTATAACTGTCCTTTATTATGGAGTATTCACCAACTGCCATCATCATAAGGTAAGGAGCATGAGGCAGATCCATCTTCCATGTATCCGTCCTGGTACCGTCGGCATTTTTTCTTCGGCTCACCAGAATGCCATTTGACAAGGTCTGGTATTTATCCAGAACAGTCATGCTGATCTCATCGGTTTGTCTCTGATTAGGTTTATCTATGGTCGGAACCCATCCTGAGTTAGATTCAGTTTCCCCCTGAGTCCATATCTGCGTTGGCTTCTTTTTATCCTTCCCGAGAGGATTAACAAAGTACAATCCTTTTCCTCCTGAAATAGCTGCACTTCCTTTTCTTTTTATATCATTGGGTTTAGCTGTGTAATTAACAAAAACAGTATAATTTTCACTTGATTTATAGGCCTTATCCAGCTTGATAAAAAGATTGAGACTATCGTAACGATACTTTAAAGGATAACTTTTACCGGCTTTAACTATTGACACTTCATAAATATTCATGTTCTTTGCATCGAGGTTCAATGAATCAGTGGGATAAAAATGAGGATGAAGGGTGATCCAGGCTTTACCATACATCCACGATTTTGAATAATCGAAACTGACATTGAGTTTTGTATTAACAAGGTCATTGATCTTTGTTGCGCTTGCCCGGTAAATGCTTTTCCATCTCTCTGTTTTTACTGAATCAGGTTTTTGTGAAAAGGATAAAATTGAACCGAGGAGAAGAACTCCTAAAAGAATCTGTTTCATAAATAATATTTTAAAATGGTTACAGCCCGCTTATTATCCGGGCCTTTATCGATTCAAATTCTGAATCTGTTATAAGTTTATTATCAAGCATTTGTTTGGCCTGTGCCAGTTTTGCAGCGGCATCTTCAGGTATATTACCTGGTTGTTGCATTCCGGTGTTAGGGCCAATCGTAATACCGCCTGATTTGGCCCTTAATTCTTCGAGTTCCCTGATTCGTCTCTTTTCTCTCCAAGATTGATCCTGAGCCTGAGCAAGCCGATAAATCTGTTCAGCCTGTTCTTTTCTGAAGCCGGGGAGCATAAGTACCTGATTTGAATCTTTAGATATTGCTAAATCTGCGGAACTGAAAATCTTCATAAATATATCGGCTCCGAATACTCCTACTTTTATTTTGGCATCACCAAGATCCTGCCACCTGAAATCTGTCATATCAAACCCTCCCAGCAAGCCCCTTTTAATTTTAATGAACCGCCCGGAGGTCGCAGCAATAAGAATGCGCCTGCTTGTTAGGGCGAATAACCTGCGTTGAATTGCCCAGGCTTCAATTGTTTCACCTGTCACAAGAACAGAATTTAGATGTTCAAGTGCTTTGTTTAAGTGGGAATCATCAGAGGAATTGTCATTTGTTGCCATAGTAAATAAAGATTAACCTAGATTCATTTTAAAGTCAAATGTAAAACAAAAAGTTCGAATGTTTGTTTTTAATCATCCGGTAATTAGTTGCTAATAAATAATATAATATATTCCATTTGATTCTGAATGATTTTCCGGCTTTCAATAACTTTTTTCATTCCTGTTTGTTTGTTACATAATAGTAAAAAATAAAAAGAAATTCCATAAATCTACTACTATATATTCTTAACCAATTAATATATTTTGATTAGTAGTGATGCGTTAACTTTAAAAAAATATTATTAAAACACTGATAATAAATTTAATATAAGCGTTCTTTGATTTTTTGATTTGATTTGACCCGTAGTTTTGCACCATTTAAGTGCAAAATTATGAATTCA
>PMIJ01000055.1:15850-26762 GCA_003157015.1 Bacteroidales bacterium | reverse complement strand
CATGTATTAATAAGGATCAACTAATTCATTTGGTTCGTGATAATCTGAAACATATATATTATCAAGTGATTTAGTTTCAGCTGGTTAGAATCTTTTGAATTGACAATTTTTCATTTTCACTTAAGGAATTCATTTCATCAATGGCATGTTGAATTTTAGTTTTAAAATTCCAACATGTCATCTGCCGGAGAGCTAAACGTCGTGCGAACTCATATGTAGAAAGATCCTCTTTCCCCTTGCAAACATTATAAGCAATATAAAAAGCCTTGTGGACGGGAAACTTGCAATTATGAAAGATGGTGCCAGCTGCGGCTGACTCTTCTGTCTTGCATTTTGTACATCGTCGGGAGTGTGCTGTTTTACCAGGACAAAAGTTAGTATTTCCACACTTCCGGCATTCAAATCCCCTGCTCCATTTTAAGTCAGCAAGAAATTCAAAGCACTTCTCGTCACTTTGAAACAGTTCATTCAGCTGGTCAACAGATAATTCTTTTTTAAAAATCGCACTCATTATCAATGTATTTAAGGGCAAAGATAAAAATAATTGTAGTGATATCAAAAAGATTTAGGTGATACTATTGCGATTTATATTTTTTTATTTATCTTTGCATCGACATATATATATAATTACATTTTTATGGACCCAAATTGCAGCAATACACCAAAGCCAAAATCAGTAAAAGAATTCTTTAAATCGTGGTATTTCTGGAAGCCGTTCCTCGGAGTTATAATTGGAGGGTTAGGCGGATTCCTGTTTTTCTATTTTGTAGGATGTAAATCAGGTTCCTGCGCAATTACAAGTAACCCTGTGAGCAGTATATTAATGGGAAGTTTCTTAGGATTTTTTATAACCAGCTCTCCCTGTCTCAGATCCACTGCACCTCCAAGCAAAAGTGATATTGAATAAAAATTTAACATGAATTATACAGAAATAAATAGAAGGTATAGTGACCTGGCAGAAACGACGTGTTGTCTTTCATGCGGGGGAGCTGTGAATCATTCTGAAGCTAAATCAAATGAAGTTTGCGTGGACCTGGGAAGCGGTCGTGGAACGGATGCTATAAGACTTGCTGAGATCGTTGGATCGGAAGGTTATGTTTATGGAATTGACATTTCGGAAGGAATGATAAAAAAATCAGTTGACACCTCGAAACGAGTAGGAATCGCCAATGTTGAGTTCATTCATAGTACACTTGAAAAGATAAATTTAAAGAGTAACAGAGCTGATCTGGTCATTTCAAATTGTACCATTAACCATTCATCCGATAAACAAGCTGTCTGGAATGAAATATTCCGCATTCTTAAACCAGGAGGCAGGTTCGCAATCAGTGACATTTATTCTGTTAAACAGATCCCTGATGAATATAAAAACGACCCTGTTGCCATTGCGGAATGCTGGGCAGGATCTGTTACAAGAAATGAATATCTGGAACATCTTCACAACGCAGGATTCTCTTCAATAAAAATTATTGAAGAATCAGAACCCTATGAAAAAGGCAAAGTTCTCATTTCCAGTTGGACCTTAGCAGGCACAAAACCAATATTATAATCAAGATAAAATAACTCACCGTATAAAAACATATTAATAATAATTAAAATGAAAAAAAATACAAAAAGGTTCTTCTCTGTTACAACATTATTGAAGCTGTTTTTAATAACCGGCATTACCGCAGGTAATCCTGTCAACACAATCAAAGAAGGTGAGAATAAAATAACCGTTGTTTATCTGACTAATGAGACGTTCAAACAATTGGTCTATAACTACGATAAAAACAAAGAATGGAAATACGAAGGTACAAAACCTGCCATAATCGATTTTTATGCATCCTGGTGTCCTCCGTGTCGGCAGTTATCACCATTAGTTGAAGAAATTGCACAGGAATATACTGGCAAAATAGTTGTATACAAGGTAGATACTGACAAAGAAAAAATTCTTGCACAGCATCTTGGAATTTCAGGATTGCCAACTTTGCTATTTATTCCGGCTAAAGGGAAACCGCAGGCATCAATGGGGTTTATTCCAAAAGAAACAATAGTTAAAACAATCAACACTATTTTATTTATTAAATAGAGTCATATCAGATTATTAACTCAAATCCAAATTTTGAATTATGAAAAGTTTAATTAAAAAGAAAGAAACCAGAACAAACGCAAAAGTGGCCCAGTGTTGTGCTAAAACATCAAAAACTGTTGTAGGTTGCCACGATTAACTTAACTCCATCTTATTTATGTAATCCTTTGCCTGGAAAATTCTCCATCTATAACAAGTCTAATCAGATCTATAAAAATGATTTATTCCAGATATAATATATTTTCAAAAATCAGGGAGTCTGATAATTATTTCATAATGAATCTCCTTTCCGGAAGTGTCGATATTCTTAGTGCAGAAGATGCAGAAAAGGTAAAAGCAATTCAGAATGACAATAATTTTCCTTATAATGATTTTGTACGAGAATTGGCAGGCAAAGGATACCTGATGGATTCAGATGAAGAGGCAACACTTTATCGGAATAAATATCTCGATTTTATTGACTCCCGTGACAAAGATGAGATTCAACTTTTCTTTATAACAAACTATAGCTGCAATTTTGCATGCAGTTATTGTTATCAGGATCAGTACAATAATCCTAAACAAGAACTCAGCATTGAATTGATTGATTCCTTTTTCAAATACATTCAATCGGAATTCGCAGGCAGAAAAAAGTACATTACTGTGTTTGGAGGAGAACCACTCCTTAACAGTCCGAAACAAAAAACACTCCTTAAGTACCTTATTGAAATTGCTAACGGATCTAATCTTGAGATCTGTTTTGTGACCAATGGCTATACACTGGAAGAATATCTGCCCATTCTGAAAAGCAGTAAAATCCGTGAAATACAGGTGACCCTTGACGGTACCGAAACCGTACATAACAATCGCCGTTTTCTTAAAGGCGGAGAAGGAACTTTCGATAGGATTGTGAGGGGAATTGATGCCTGTCTGGAAAATCAGATTCCGATAAATCTCCGGATGGTCATTGATAAGGAAAATATCGACAATCTTCCTGAACTGGCTCAACTTGCAATTGACAAAGGCTGGACAAAAAGTCCATGGTTCAAGACTCAGATTGGACGGAATTACGAATTACACCATTGTCAGTCAGCAAACGAAAGGCTTTTCAGCAGGATCACCCTGTTTGAAAGAATTTTTGACCTGGTCAGGCAGCATCCTCATATTCTTCAATTTTATAAACCTGCTTATTCAGTAGCTAAATTTCTCTTTGAAAACGGAAATCTCCCCGACCCTCTTTTTGATTCATGCCCGGCCTGTAAAACCGAATGGGCATTTGATTATACCGGTAAAATATATCCCTGCACTGCTACTGTAGGAAAAGCCGAAGAATCAATTGGTACCTTCTACCCCACTGTCGCCAGCAATGCGGAACTTATTGATGATTGGGAAAGACGCGACATTACTTCAATTGAAGAATGTAAGCAATGCAATGTCCGGTTAGCCTGTGGTGGAGGATGTGGATCTGTGGCAAAAAACAGAACTGGTAACATCTGTTCTTCAGATTGTCGTCCGGTGAAAGAACTTCTGGAAATTGGATTCTCTGCCTATTTCAATGATTATAAATAATAAGTATAAAAGAAAAACACTTCGATGAAAGAAATTAACTCAGCAGAATTTGAACTGGAAGTTTTACAGGGCGGTAAGGTAATACTTGACTTTTATTCAACGGAATGTCCTCCATGTGAAGCGTTGGCTTCTAAATTTGAGGATCTTTCAAAACTATATGGAAGCGATATAAAGTTCCTCAAAATCTATCGTCAGCAAAACAGGGATCTGGCGGAAAAACTCGGCGTCAAATCATCTCCGACTTTATTATTCTATAATGAAAGTAAAGAAATCGGACAAAGATTAACCGGAGGTATAAAAAGAAGTGATATTATCCACAATCTGGATCTTATGCTGCCTGATAACAGGTTGAATGAAATTAAATCGAAGATTAAGCCTTCAGTTTCGGAATATGATGTCATTATACTTGGCGCAGGTCCCGGTGGACTGACAGCAGGGTTATACCTTTGTCAGTCGAAAATCAACACTGTACTCGTTGATATTGCATTACCCGGGGGACAGGTGTCAACAACTCATGAAGTATCAAATTACCCTGGATTTATTGAACCACAAGCAGGGTATCTGCTTTCACATAATATGAGCGAACAGACTAAAATTTGCGGTACTGTTTATAAGGTTGCAGTTGACATTACAAAAGTTGATCTCAGGAAGAAAGAGGTTGTAATAGATGAATTCGAAACTATAAGAGCAAAAAAAATAGTTATTGCTACAGGAACAACGCCAAATACAACCGGAGCATCGGGCGAAAAAGCTCTCAAAGGGAAAGGGATTTCATATTGTGCAACATGCGATGCCAAATATTTCGAAAATAAAGAAGTTGTTGTCATAGGTGGAGGAAATTCAGCAGTGGAAGAATCAGATTTCATCAGCCGTTTTGCAAGTAAAGTAACAATTGTACATCAGTTCGAGAAGTTTACGGCTAATAAAAAAGCACAGGAGAAGTTATTTGCCAACCCCAAAATGAATTTCATATTTAACAGTGAACCAAGAGCTTTTGATAAAGACGGTGATAAAATGGTTACCGAAATTGAAAATTTAATCACCGGAGAACATATGAAATTAGTCAGCGACGGCGTTTTTGTCTTTATTGGTATGAAACCGAATATAGAACTGTTCCGAGACGAGTTACAACTTGATCAATGGGGTTATATAAAATCCAATGAGCATATGCAGACAAGTATATCGGATATCTACGCTGTCGGGGATGTTACCAGTAAAAAGTACAGACAAATAACAACGGCAGTAGCTGATGGGACAATTGCAGCCATGTCTATTGCGAAGGACTTGGATTAGTTCACAGTTTTCGAATTTATAATCCCGATCAGCAATTTTTAAACCACGAAGATACTGTCTTCGCTTATTTTAAATAGATAAATATTCCCAACATTCCTTTTTTTGCTAACCATTGGAACCTGCTTTTTTCTTACAATCCGCATCTGAGGGATAATACCGTTACAACATCTATTTTCAATAACATCACTCCAATCTGATTTTTTAATTTGGACCCTTTTCCTCAATACCTATATCATGTTTATCCGATAATCTGGCATGGTCGATATATCATTCCCTTTTGAAAATCCAGCCGGATTAAAATAGTAATGACTGTTTTAAGTCAGTTATCATTATGGTATTTTCTACCTGATTGAAGCTCTTCGTAGCAAGCTACGAAGAACCGGAACGAAGTGGAGCTCAGCGCAGCTAATCTTCGATCCCCTAAAGTAAATTTTTAATGTGCGCTGACTACGCAGCAAGCAACGGAGAACCGATCCGCCACTTGGCGGAGAGCTCGGCGAAGCCAATGCGCTCGCGGGGATTCAACCTGTTGTGCTTTTTCTATGTTATAAAGGTTAAAGCATGTAAAGTTGCACATAAAAAACAGTAGCTATAAATGATGGTACAAATTATTTAATCAGAGTGTTAACTTTATAACTAAAAAATCAAGTAAAAAAATGAATACTCAGTACAATTTAAAGGGTCGTATCTGGATAGAAATTAGTAATAAAACTGTTATTGGTGAAGGCAAAGCAAGTTTAATTAAAAAGACTGCCGAACGTGGATCCCTTCGTAAAGCAGCAGGAGCATTGGAGTTGTCGTACCGACAAGCCTGGTATAGCATCAATCAGATGAATAAATCGGCAGGTAAACCTCTTATTTTACTCCAGCGTGGAGGAGAAAATGGGGGAGTAGCTCAGATCACCGATTTCGGAAAAGAAATTCTCAATATTTTTGAAAAATCACAAAACGAATTCGTGAATTTCTTAAATAACCAAACAATTATCCTGAACACTCACTCCTGAACATCCAGTCTAAAGAGTTTTTTCGAAATAATTATTTTTTTATCGTTACTATCGTTATTCCTGATAAGAATAACGATAACCCTAGGTTCCTGACTTACTAAAAGCTGACATTATAAATAAGATCTTGACGATGGCATTTCTTATACTAACTGGATTAGAAAGTTTTGCACAAACTGAAGCAGACACCTCAGCTATTTTACAGAAAATATACACCCTGGGTGAAGTGACTGTAAGTTCACCAGTTGACAGGACAACCATCGATGCTGCGGTTATGCAAAAATACAGTGCAAAGGCTGGCAGCAGGGTTTCCCCAGGATATTTTAATCTGCAAAAGAATCCATAGTGATTATTGAACAGACATATAATATTTAATATGTAATTTGCCTGAAAATAAAAAATAAAATCATGATTTTACAAGACACAATTGATTTACTTAGAACAAAACACAATGACTATGTCGAAAGTTTATACATTTCGGAAGTCAGAATGGGTGTATTTATGACTGCAGTAAAACTTTCCGATAATAGTTACGGAATTTCAAGCACATTTCCGAATATTCAAATGAATTGCTATAAAAAAAGCAGAGATTTTGGAGATTTTACACCAAATAAAATAACAGGTCTTAAAGTGATTGACTTATTGGAATGTTCAAAGCAAAACGGAATTACTGAAACACTAAAAGTTGCAGTTTTAAATGCTATTTCATCAAAATATTTAGAAAATTCGGATTACAAAATTTTAAGAAATACTGACCCAATTGATTTAATTGATTTAAATTCAGATAAAACAATTACAATTGTAGGAGCGTTCCAATCGTATATCCAAAAAATTTCTAAAACTAACAGTCGCTTATTTGTTCTGGAACTAAACGAAGATGCTTTTAATGAAGAAGATAAAAAATATTTTGTTCCTGCAAGCGATTATTCTAAAATTTTACCGATTTCCGATATTGTAATAATAACAGGACTCACTCTTGTAAATGATACATTAGACGATTTGTTGAAAGCCATAAAACCTGAAGCGCAAACAATTGTAACTGGTCCGTCGAGCAGTCTTATACCTGATGTCTTATTTGCAAACAACGTAAAAATAATCGGAGCAGTAAAAATTACAAATCCTGAATTGATGTTAAAAGTTGTAAGTGAAGCAGGTGCAGGTTATCACTTGTTTGAGTATTGTGCACAAAAAATCTGTATTTTAAAATGAGATGGAACACAGATTAAGTGAGAAGTGGATTAAGGCTTCAATTGCAGGTACAATCTGGGCCGCATCGGAGATTGTTCTTGGCAGTTTTCTGCATAATCTGAAAGTACCGTTTAGTGGGAATATACTGACAGGTATCGGGATTGTTATTTTGATATCGATTAGCTACATCTGGACAGATAAGGGACTTTTCTGGCGTGCCGGACTGATCTGTGCGCTGATGAAAACTATGTCACCAAGTGCAGTGATTTTCGGACCAATGATAGCTATCATTACCGAATCTCTTCTCCTAGAATTGTTTGTGAGGCTTCTGGGTAGAACTATTGCAGGTTATTTGATTGGTTCCATGCTGGCCATGTCGTGGAACCTGATTCAAAAGGTCCTGAATTATATAATATTTTACGGATCGAATATCATTGAGGTTTACAGCGATCTTTTAAAGTTTGCCCAGAAGCAGCTTAATATAAAAGCAGATATAGTCTGGTCGCCGATTATTGTACTGTTGGTTGCATATGCTTTGTTCGGCCTGCTGGCTGCAGTTACAGGAATCAGAGTCGGGAGAAAAATGTTAAGACAGCCGGTTCAGGATTTGCCCATAACAAATAACCAGCCATCAGGGAATGTCCCTGGCAAGACCGGTCAGGAATTTAATTACTCAATCACATGGCTTTTAATTAATGTTGGTCTGATTATCTGTTCTTTCATTTTATTAAACATGACAACATGGGTTGTATGGAGTCTGGCTATAACCGGAATTGTAATCGTATGGTCTATAAGGTACAAAAGGGCTTTGCGCCAGCTCTCGAAGCCTAAGTTCTGGATTCTGTTTGTATTCATCACACTGGTTACCGCCTTTGTCATTACAAAAAAGGCTCAGCCCGGTGGGAATTCGCTGTTGAAAGGTCTGCTGATAGGGATACAGATGAATTTTCGGGCTGTTATGATTATAGTCGGTTTTTCGGTACTGGGGACCGAATTATACAATCCGGTTGTTAGAATCTTTTTTCTTAAGACCTCGTTTAAAAATCTTCCCCTGGCACTTGAGCTTTCGGCAGAAAGTTTGCCTTTGTTTATAGCTAATATCCCAGATATTAAAACTCTTTTTAGAAATCCAGTCTCAGTATTTTACCGGGTAATTTCACATGCTGAAGGGCGATTGTCGGAAATAAAAGGAAATGCTGCTTCAGCTCACAAAACATTTATAATAACGGGATCAATTGGCGAAGGAAAAACAACTTACGTTAAAAAGCTAATTGAAATTTTCAGGAAATATAATATCAAAGCCGGAGGGATCTTATCGGAACGAGTGATAAACAATTCCCAAACAACCGGTTATGATCTTGTAAATATTGAAACAGGAGAAAAAGAGATTTTTCTCAGACAATATGAAGAATGTGGATCTGAAAGAATCGGAAGATTTACAATCTGTCCAAAAGGTCTCGTGTTTGGAAACGCTATCTTAAAGTCATTGGTTTTATCTATAAACACCTTTGTCATTATAGATGAAATTGGCTTATTAGAGGTAAGGAATAAGGGTTGGTCTGATTGTCTTAATGACCTGTTAGAAAACGCCCGGAATAATATTATATTAATTGTCCGGGATACATCTATACTTGAGGTGACAAACAAATGGAATCTTAAAGATGCAATTATCCTTAATATTAATGAGATTGATTACCAGAATGCTGGCTTATACATCATAAAGAACATGAATTCTAAATCAGGCAATTGATTATTAAAATCAACAATCATATTACTTTGAATATGATAAAAATCATCCTCCAGTAAAAGACTAAATCCATCAAAAACCCGTTTGTTCCGACCTTATGATGGATTTTAATTTTTAATTGTTTTTGAAATTTTAAGTCATTTGGCTTGTTTCCAACTAAGATGTACTAATTGCTAATTACGACTGCAGGAATGGCCATGCTCCTGATGAGCCTCATGTTGATGGCAGCTGCTGCCGCTGTCTTCTACTAACCCCGAAAGATAAAGCTTTACAACTTCTGTGGCATCTCCGGAGCAACCTCGAATGACTTCTATGCCGCTATGATTGAGCACGTTTATCGCACCTCCTCCAATACCACCTGCAAGCATTATTGTAACACCATCTGAGGCAAGTACAGATGCAATATCTGACTTACATCCGCACCCTTCCGGTGACCCCACACTCTTTATTTCAACTATTTCATTTTTATCGGATATAGTAAATACACCATATGATTCACAATGTCCAAAATGGCTGTCTATCTGATTATCCGACGTTACTGGTACTGCAATTTTCATTTTTAAAGTTTTTTAGTTATTTTGAGTTGTAATTACTTGAAATTCAGGTTGATTATTGATTGTTTTCTTCACCAGGCATAATTCTGCCGCATTTATAACTGCTTCCTTATATTTTTCAGGGAATCCTGACGGTAACTGGATATCAAGTTTGAACAATGTTGGTGTTTTTTTCTCATTATCAAATTCCATCGTCTGAATAATTTTAATCCCCTCGGTTGATATCTGGCGTCTGTCACAAAATGATTTTACATAAATCCCCGCACATGTTCCGATTGATGCAAGAAACAAATCAAACGGTGCAGGAGCTGAATTGCGCCTCCGTTTTCCAAAGGCTGGTCTGTTTTTATTATTTGACCATTCAAGTGGGCTGTAATTACTTTTCCACCGTCGAATGTTACTTCCATTATTTTAATTATTTAATTTAATTTTATTAGTTCATTTTCTCCATAAAGTGTGCAGTTTTTACATTTGGTGTGATTTTCCAACCCCTCTATCAGCTTGTAACATTTTCTGCACCGGTACCATTCTTTATCTATTTCATAATTCCCGCCCTCAATCTCAATTGCTTTGCCTTCAACAAATGCTTTTGCAATTAGTTCCAGTGCGCTATTATAAATACGCGTAAAAGTGGGACGGGATACATTCATCTGAACAGCTGCCTGTTCCTGAGGAAGTCTGTCGTAATTCACTAATCTTATACTTTCGTACTCCTCTAATTTCAAAATAACAGGATCGATTTTGCACATTGGCATTCCATAGGGCTTAAATCCCTTCATTTTCGGTGGGTTGGAAATCTTCCTGCTTTTATGCGGACGCGCCATGTTTTTTTAGTTTGAAGATCGCTTTGATATCAGGGAAGATGAGATACCCGAAGAAGATCGCTGACAAAGCTAGAATTATTTTCCCGGCCAGACAAAAAGAGCCGCAGTAAAATTCTTCCCCAAGACCAAAAAGGCAGGTAGTACATCCTAATATTGCCATTAATATATAATCAGCAAAAAGCAATAACGGAAGGACAAAAAATACTTTAATGAGAATAGAGGCTTTCATGATTGTCAATTTTTGTAAAGATAATGAACCAGCGTTCATAATCCTAATAAAAACCAACATATTTAAGAATAGCTTAATTTACCTTCTGAATGCTCACTGAGTCTGGAATAATGATATTAAGGCCGTTTTGCAATTATAAGGAAAACATCAAATGGTTTTGTAACTGTATCAGAGACTTTCTTGTTAATAGTATAGCATTTCCGATGACTGATATCTGTAAATCCTTGTTTTTTAATGCTGGCTGATAATTCTTCGATATCAAAGCCTTTATGACCAGTAAATCCTTCACCATGAAATGAACCATCCTCAGAATACAGATCAGCAATTGCAAGATAACCTCCCGGATTGAGGAGATTATAAAATTTTGTAATAATATCCTTAATATCAGTAATATGGTGGAGAACCATCTGGTTAAAAATAAGATCAAACTTTGCGTTCTTAAAGTCGGATTGTTCCA
>PMIJ01000055.1:0-15833 GCA_003157015.1 Bacteroidales bacterium | reverse complement strand
TGATCTCTTTTAAAGAATCTTTCAGGATAAAACTGGTAACTCCGGTACCTGCACCAAATTCCAGTGCAGTCATTTGCTTATTTAAAGGAATAAGCCTTTTAATTTCATTTGCAATGGCTTCTGCCCTATCCCAAACNNGTTCCGCAATCTTTTCAAATGCTTCTACGACTTGTTTGTCAGTTTGACTGAAGATGCTTAGTCCCTTTTCAGCAGCGTCACCCACCTCCTGCACCAAAGGTATCTGTCCCAGGAGTCATGTATCAAACTCCAACGCTAATTTATGACCACCTCCTTTACCAAAGAGGTAATATTTTTCATTGGGATGCTGCTCCGGGGTAAACCACGACATGTTTTCAATGATTCCCAGAACAGGAACTTTCAGATCGGGATTGGTAAACATTGAAGTAGCTTTTCGAGCATCATTAAGCGCTATCTCTTGAGGAGTTGTAACAATAATTGCTCCTGTCAGATTCAGTTTCTGAAGGGTTGTCAATTGGATATCACCTGTTCCCGGAGGGAAGTCTATGAACATATAATCTATATCGCCCCACTCTGTATTTTCGAAAAGTTGAGTGACAGCATTTGCCGCCATCGGGCCCCTCCATATCAACGACTGGCTACGTTCAACAAAAAAGCCGATTGACATTATCTTTACTCCAAACTTCTCAATGGGAAACATCATCTGCTTATCCCCAAAAGCTGTTACTTCCGGTTTTGCATCTTCAATACCGAACATCCTGGGTATTGAAGGACCATAAATATCTGCATCCACAAGTGCTGTTTTATAGCCGTCACGTGCAAAAGCGATCGCCAGGTTTGCAGCTACAGTTGATTTGCCTACTCCACCTTTTCCTGATGCTACAACAATAATGTTTTTAACCCCTTCCATGGGGATTTTTTCGAATAATTGACTCATAATTAATCTCTATTTAAGATTTTATCTGTTTTTGCTGATATTAAGATCTGTATCATATTCTGCAGCAGCATTTATCGTTTCTTATATCCGGTTAGACATATAATTCAAGTATCAAATAAATTTAAAATAATAATAATATTTTTATCAACAGCATCTGAGTACCTGTGGTTTCTCCGGCATTCCAATATCCTCTCCGTTCTGCCCCTTATATTTTTTGCCGGGATCGTAAATTATTCCAAGCTTATCAAGTAAAGGCTCAACACTTACCTGATGAGTTTGCAGACCTATATCCCATGGATCGTACCCTAAAAGAAGTCCCGCAAGTTCTTCATAAGTCAATACCGGAATACCATATCCATTTTCGCCATAAGTTTTGCCTTCCATTTCGGCAATTACATATTGCCAGCGGTCGAGGAAATAAGTACAACCCGGGCAGTTGGCTATGATAAGATCCGGTTTATAAGGGAGCATTGAATCGAGTTTCTTTTTTGAATTAGTTATAGAATAAGATCTGTTCGATTTAAGCAGATATTGTCTGAAGCCGAAACCGCAACAGTGACGCCGTTCGGGATAGTCAACCTGGTGACCTCCCCATTCATCTATTAATCCTGCGAGTACATACGGATATTCAGCACCTCCAATACCTTCCTGTGGAAATATCTTGGCATAATGACAGCCTATATGATCGACAATTTTAAGAGGTTCTCCGGTACTTTTATTTTTCAATTGCAAGGTTATTTTTTCAGCTATCTCTTTGCGAAACTTATAGATAACATCGCTGGCATGAACAATATTTTTTGGTATCGAAAAAGTCATCCCTGTAGCACGTTTTAATGCTTCACGCGTTTCTTTTTCTGTTTCCGGAAAATGCTTCCATGTATCCAGCGTTTCAATATAGAGCCCAAAGGAGGTAACACAAGAGACAACAAAATTTTCATATCCGGCTTCATTCATCAGGGCAAACTGACGGGCAATTACAGTCATAGTAGTTTCAAGAGGAATCAACCCCGAATGATAGGCAATTCCTGTACAGGTAGTTTGCCGCGAGTCATCATAGATGTCTTTCCCCAGAACATTCCGGAGAATATCAATATATAAATTTTCTGCAGCCGGGAAAAAGTTCTGCCTTATACAACTTCTGGCAAAGTAATAATGATCATCTGCTATCTCTTTCTGATAGGCTGACCATATTTCGTTTTTCTTTGTATTCACGAAGCAATATATTTAATTATTAATTAGTTACAATTATTATTCATTGTAGAGATAGTTGAAATAATCATCTTTTCCTTCTTTAAAATCAATATTAAGTTCTTTTGCTTTTTCAGCGGAATCCTTTTCGATTTTTTCCAGGCGCCTGGAGCCACCTGTTTCCTCAAATATTTTTTGAAGGTCATCAAGCGATTCCTGCGATATGTGTCGAAGTGTTCCGGACTGGTTCTTATTATAACTAGTGCCCAGGCGTTCTAACATCGATTCCCGGTTCTCTCTCATCCACTTCCATACAGTTCCCTGTTCTGGGTACATTTCATTATCAACTTCATCAATATATACACAATATCCATATTTAAGGATATGATCTCCTATGGTACGTTTAATGGCCAGTTGTTTTCTTCCCTGGTGACTTTCAGTAAACTGTCCTGTTTCGATAGATAGAGCCCGTAATGCCTGAATAACATAACCAGGTGTATTGCCCCGCGGACACCGTGTTTTGCACGACAAACATTCCCCGCACATCCATATTTCATCACCCTTCAGAAGTTTTTCCAGTTCACTTTCATCTCTTTTTTGCACTGTATCCACTATTCTGCGGGGATCATAGTCACTTACTTCTGCAGCGGGACAGATTGCAGTACAAACACCACAATTGAAACATGATTTTAAACCTTCAATATAGCGGATGTCCTTATCAAGTTCGTTGTATAAGTCTTTCATTGCTCAAGTAATTGTATTGAAATACTAATATCTGATTAAAAAGTGCCAGTTAATTATTTATGCATGAGTATTGTAAACAACAAAGCTTTCTTTCTTTACCTTCAGGAATTCAGCCATTACGTCACACTTAACCATTAAAAGAAAAAACACACGGTCATTATTTAATTGAACCAAACCTTCAAGGTTCCCCTGTCCTTTAGAAATTATAAGATCGGCTTCTTTAAAACAGTTTTGCAGCGTTTTCCCTGATTTGTGAAGAATGGTGGAAGGTGCATCATATTCGTTTGAGATTACTTTGGCTGCATTATTCATTCCTACACATTCTGCATCCTCCATTGTGGCATCGTTAATTATTGGAGCCCCTCTTACTACATAAATCACCTCAGGATGTTTAATGGTTTTGATAAAGAGTTTGTCGAAAACTATCTCTCCTGCGTTATCACCCAGATATAAAACGGTTCTTGCCTTTTCAAGTCTTCTTTTCAGTTCTTTCGAATGGTCAATTGCAAATTCTGATATCATCACCCTGTCAATGGTCTCCTGTAAATTGAATTTGTCATTTGCTGCAAAATCGATGATGTTTCCTGCTATAGCGAGCCTTAAAGCAGTATCGAACGGGTCTTTAGATCTCAAAATCAGCTTATTAAGATCGGGCCACATTTTTAAAGCGAGGTCGTTATATTTCTTTTTCGCTTCCTTGTAAGGATCATTGTTATGAGTATAACCTCGTAACAGAATATGAATTTCTCTGGCAAATTCAGGAGAGGTTAATTTGTCCTGATTTTTCTGATATAAACTGAGCATATCGTGCGTGAAAGAAGATTTTGCTTTATTAGAGATATTCTCTTTTTCAAGCAATTTCTCAAATGCCCTGACGAAACAAAAGAAACAGCGGTAATCGGAAATCATCAGCGTTTTATTTTTGCGAAGTACATTGCAAACGAACGATACAAAAAGTGAGGCCACTTTCCGAAAGGTACAATTATCAAAGCCCATTGCACAAGCACAATCAAATGTACAATATAGAGCCAGATGTTTCTTTCAAGAAGTCCGGTATCAATAAAAAGACGAACTGCAAAAGCAGTTAATCCTATCAGAAGCAACCAGATAACAAACATCCAGTCGGATGGTTGCGAGTATTTACTAACTTCTTTCATCTTTTTTATACGGCTTGAAACAAAATCTATTGTTACAATAAAAATTGCAATGCTCATTACATAACCAAGTACGATAATGGACAGATTTTTACTCGAGAACCAGTCAAGAAAAACTGTCGTAAAAAGCAGTCCCAGATATCCGATTACAAGAATAAAATGTTCGAACCATCTGAACCGGTTCTCATCACAATCCAGAGCTCTTTTCTGCGTAAACATCTGAAGCAATAACTCCCATAGTCCGGAAAAGTATTTTGATACCGGAACCCTGATATTTGGTTTAAAAATAATGAACCACCACATTCTGATAATATTAGGAAACAGTATGATTCCAAAAACAGCAGCAATAGCTATCATCTCAAAATTGTGACCGGAATGCATTATGGTTTCCAGGTTGAAATTTTTAGAAACACTGAAAATTATCACACCAATTGCACTTATAATAAAAGCTATAATTGTCAGAGACAGTGATTTGTATAAGAGACCGGAAAGTTTTGTCCAGTCATATTCAGAGGTGAGCCATCGTCTGAGTGACATCATTAATTCTCCCGGGTTAGCTTCCTGGGGGCAATGTGTTGAACACTCGCCGCAATAATAGCATAGCCATGGTTTTAGTGATGATTTAATATCGTCTTCCAATCCTAAAACGCTGAATCTCAGCATTTCTCTGGGGAATGAATCTTCTTCTGTAGATAGAGAGCACACAGCAGTGCAATTCCCACAGTTATAGCATGTGTTGAAATCGAATGCCCCATACTTTTTTAATTCTTTTCCGAATCCCGTATTAATCGCAACCATTATTTTTTTAGTTTGTAAGAAAAATACGCATCCTTATCATCAACCTCGCCCGTTTGTACATAACCATATTTCACGAGAGACATGAGGTAAAAAACAACTTCATGTTTTGGCATATTGAGCTTTTGTGTAAGCTGTTCAATTGTCAGGTCGCTTTCCTGAAGCAATTCCAGTATTGATTTTTTGATCTTGCTGAATTGCTTCTGGTTATCCTTTGCGGCCTGAGTGACTTCCCTTTTCTCCCTGAGATATTTATATGTTTTGCCTTTCTCAATTTCCATAATATGTATTTGAATAATTGTACATAGTTACTCTTTCTCTGATATTTGCCTCTCCCCAACCCCTCCCCCAGGAGGGAGGGGCTAAGACACTGCATGTTATTTAGTTACCCCCTTCTCTCCTGGGAGAAGAGGGCTAGGGGTATGAGGTAATAAAGTTCTTAACCCGCCAGGGCATCAATCATACTTTCTATTTCTTTGTCTGAATAGGCAACTAAATTAATTGCATTTACCTGGCATACCGGCAGGCACATACCACAACCTTTGCAAACAGAATTATTTATTGCCGCTACATCCTTCTTCTCATCCTTGATCATCCTGACAGCATCAAAAGGGCATGCTGCAGCACAGTCTCCGCACCAGGTGCATCGATCCCTTTCTATTTTAGCAACAATAGGTTCGAGTTCAAGTTCTCCTTTACTGACATAGGAAAAAGATTTGGTTGCAGCGGAGAGTGCAGAATTAACAGACTCCATAATGTTTTTGGGTCCCTGACATGCTCCGCAAATAGTTACCCCGTCAATCACAGTTTCGACCGGACGAAGTTTCATATGGATCTCATTTAAAAACCCGTCTCTGCCTCTAGGAAGTTTAAAGAGCGTGGCAACAGAATTATCTGCTCTGGGTACCATTCCCGTTACGAGTACTAACAGATCTGTTTCGACTGAGAGTTCCCGTTTCGAAGTAAGGATATCATTGATCCTTACAATAGTCTTACCTTCCTCTTTCAGAACCAGGGGAGGGTCATCTTCATACGCCTGCATGTAAATATCCCCTCCTTTCAGAGATTCGTGGTATAAGACCTCTTGTTTTCCGTATGTTCTTATTCCCCTGGTAAAGTGATAATTATTTATGTTCTTAAACTTGTTTTTTGTGTGTATTGCTGCAAAAATAGCCGAGGTACAGCAATACCTGGAACAATATTTATTTTCTCCTTCGACCTGACGGCTTCCTACACAATATATGTATGCTATATTCTTTATCTCTTTCCCTTTGAAAATCAGCTTTCTGTCATTCAATTCGATTATCCGCTTAAATTGAGGCAGGGTTACCACATTTTCAAAATTATTATAACCGAACTCTCCTATAGAAGGTGTATAAGAGTCGAATCCGGTGGCCATCAGAACTGAACCTACATTTATTTCAATTGTCTCTTCTTTCATAGAGAAATCAACGCTCGGGCAAATCTTTTCACACTCACCGCAACGGGTACAGTTTTTAATATCTATTACAGGCTCCTGAGGATATTCGCTTGGAAAATTATGATAAATTGCTTTTCTGTCAGTAATATCAAAGTTGAAATTATCAGCAACTACTACAGGACAGACATTAATTGCCTCCTGATGTTTTCCCTTATGACATTCTTCTTTGATATACCGGGGTATTTTGTTTATTTTCAGCTTGAAATCGCCTATACATCCGGTACTTGAGATAACTTCTGATCCTGTCAATAAGGTTATATTGTCTCGTCCAATGAGGTCATTATATAATTTGGTTATAACCTCTTTTCCTGTTTCCCTGGTGGTAAACAACAGATTCCATTGCGCAACCCGGCCGCCGATAAAATGTTCCCTTTCTATGAGGGTTACAGGACATCCCATGTCTGACAGTTCAATAGCTGCCCGCATTCCTGCAATGCCGCCACCGATTACAGCAATGGCCTTTTTTGAAGTGATTATATAAGGATTCAAAGATTTAGCAAGGGCTGCTTTAGCAACCGCCGCTTTTACCAAACGGATTGCTGTTTCAGTCGCCCCTGTTTTATCGTCGGAATGAGCCCATGAAGCCTGTTCCCTGATATTTGCATGGACGTAGTTGTATTTATTCAAACCGGCTCTTTCCGTTACTGCCCTGAAGGTTGTAAGGTGGAGTTTCGGTGAACATGACGCAACAACTACCCCGTCAAGCTGATTTCTTTTAATGTCATCAACCATCTCTTTCTGGTTGGCATCGCCGCAGGCAAACATTGTGGTTTTTGCCAGGAAAACACCTTCATCATTTTCAATTGACTGCTTCACTATCTCAACATCGACATAATCGGAGATGTTTCCACCACAATGACATATATAAACACCTATTTTTTTGTTCATCAGTTCCGGATTAAATAACTTATTGCTTCAGCAGATGCAGATCCTGCCGATAGAATGGAGTCAGGAATATCCATTGGTCCCGTTGCAGTACCTGCCACAAAAACTCCCTCGATACTTGTTTTTGCCGGACTTGCCAGAGGATCGGCCTGATGAACAAAGTTGAACTGATCGAGTTCCAATTCTCCATCAGCGAAAATCAGGTTACTGTCTGTATTGGGAAGAACGCCAACCGAAAGTAAAACCATATCGTGCTCATTCTCTTTTACAACATTTTCATTGATATCTTCATATCGCAAAATAAGGTTTCCATTCTCTTTTTCTGTGATCTTGCCGATTTTACCTTTGACAAAATTTACTCCCATTCCCTTCGCCTGTTCGTAGAATTCTTCAAATCCTTTACCAAACGATCTGATATTAAGATAATAAATTGTTACATCGGCCATAGGAAGAGCTCCCATAAGCAATTGAGCCTGTTTTATTGAATACATACAACAAATCTGTGAGCAAATAGGATTACCTACAGTGGCATCTCTCGATCCTGTGCATAGCACATAAGCAATCCTGTCCGGAACCTTACCGTCTCCCGGTCGTAAAATTGTGTTGAATGGCCTGGTTGGAGCCAATTGCCTCTCCATCTGCATTGATGTAAGCACATTTTTATAGGTCCCGTATCCGTACCTTGGTATTTTTAAAGGGTCGAACAGGTTGAATCCTGTGGCAATAACAATCGTTTTTACATTGATCTTATAAACTTCTGTCTCCTGAGTAAAGTCAATACATTTTGTAGGACAGACCTTTTCACAGGCGCCGCATAGTGTACAGTTTTCAATATCTATTGCTGCAATCCTTGGACTTGCAATACTAAACGGGATAAATGCGGCTTTGCGTCCAACAAGATTATATTGGTACTGGTCCGATACTAAAACCGGACATGCCTGTTCGCACAACTGGCAGCCTGTACAATCTTCTGCAATTACATATCGAGGGTTTTTGATAATCTCTGCTTCGAAGCGGTTATCAGGTTTTTTTGCTATTTTTCTTACTTCGCTTCCCGTAAGTATAGTTATTCCGGGATGTCTTGAAATTTCAGATACTTTTGGGGTTGTGATGCAGGCAGAACAATCGAGTGTCGGGAATACTTTACTTAACAAAATCATTTTACCTCCGATGGAAAGATCTTTTTCGACTAATAATACCTTAAATCCATTGTTGGCCAAATTCAAAGCAGCTTCACCGCCGGCAATTCCACCTCCAATAACAAGTGCATCAAACGAGGCATTTATTATTTCTCCCTGCATGATTATGAATTTGAATTTTTAAGTAAATATTCATTAAAACTTTTCATCTGTTTCACGAATGATTCGCTGCAGACGGAACAGATTGCAGCCATTCTCAAACGTGCAGGTTCTATATTTTTTTCTTTCATTAATTCATGAGTACGGCCAACTATTTTCCCTGTCTTATCAGTGCATGATTCACCATAGGGGCAATCACTGCCGTCAGCGGCAATAAATACCCCGTCAAAACCCTGTTCAAACGCATGTAATATCCATCTTGATTTTACGCCGCTTGAACAGGGTATGGAAATTGTATATACCGTTGGAGGATAATGCAATTTAAGTAATCCCGCCATGTCGATGGCAGGATCGGATATCTTTTCAGTAGAGAATACCAGGATTCTGGCGCTTTTGGTACTTACCGATGTCATGCCTATTATTCAATTTTTCTTCATAAAAACTCTGAAAAAGCCATTTTCTTCTATGGTACCAAGATACTCATGACCCTGTTTTGCACACCATTTGGGAAGATCCGTCTTGGTACCTTCATCTGCAGATAATACTTCCATAATATCTCCATGCTTAATAGTGCCAACTGCTTTTTTTGCTTCCAGGAGTGGCCCTGGGCATGCTGTACCTCTCGCATCGACTATTTTTGTAACCTGTAGGGTTTTTAATTCATCTGAGTTCATAGTTCAATTTTAAAAATGCAGATAATTTGTTTAATGATTTCTTTAAGAATTTGTCTTTCATATTTATTAAATGAACAAATTCACATCAGCTTCCTGAGTTGCTGTAATATATGCTCCGATTCCACAGATATCATCGGCAATGTCAATGAAGTCATCGAGTTTTTCACCTCCCCATATCTTACCTGCAAGGCCGCAAATATGAATTTTAACGTCAGAGATAGTTTTACATTCTCTGAAAAATTCGACCCACGTCTTTACTTTCAGATTTTTTAATGATTGCAAAAACTCAGCTTTCATACCAGGGTTCTCAGCCATCTGAAGTTTATCCGGATTGTCTCCGATATCTTTTCTGAATGCTCTTGCACCCTGCAACAAAACATAGATGTCAACTTTCATATCATCAGCTACTGCGCCGCTAAGAATAATCCCTGCAGCTGTCAGTTTATCAATGCTTCCTGAAAAAAGACCCAGGCACATTTTTTTCTGTTCCATAGCGATAAAGTTTTTATTGTTAATTATTTCACAAAGGAACGTATTAGTTAGACCCAATTAGTGATAACTGGTGTGAAACTTCTTAAACTATATTGTGATATACATCACATTATTACTAACTTTACAAAATGGAGAATGATTGTAATTTATGTGCTATTAAGTCCAAAGCTGTATCAAAACTAAGTGCAGAAGAGATTGAAAAACTTTCATTCAGTTGCGCACTGGTAAAATTTCGTCATGGAGATTCTTTAATAAGACAGGGAACCTTCTCCACCAATGTGGCCTATATGAGAAGCGGATTGGCTAAAATCCATATAGCGGGGCCATATCATGAGCAAATTGTCCGTATTGTAAAGGCCCCCAGTTATCTTGGGTTGCCAACTACTTTTGGCGATAAAATAATTCAATATTCAGCCACTGCCATTGAGCCTTCTGAAGTATGTTTTATTGATATAGATACATTTCGCTACCTGCTCAAAGTGAATCATGATTTTTCATATGAAATTCTTCTAGAGGTATGCAGGAATGAACTGGAAGTTTTTCACAGGTGTGCCAACCGGACACAAAAACAGATGAGAGGTAAAATAGCAGATGTTCTGATTGAGTTGTCTGAACGGATATATAACTCCGATATTTTTAAAATACCTTTAACACAGGAAGATTTAGGAAATCTAGTTGACTCAAGCAGAGAAAGTGTTAGTCGCGTACTAACTGAATTCGAAAAGGATGGTATAATTAAACTCTCCGGCAAAAAGGTTGAAATTATCAACAAGCATTCCCTATCGCTGATCAGTGCAAACGGGTGATTTTATAGATATAGTTAAATTGGAAAGAGTCAGCTGACATTGTTAATCCTGATTTAACTTCTCTTAGATTCATAACCCCTTTATTAAGTTAAAGTACATAAGTTAATTTGTACAGATTCTAAATAGTTGGCATTTATCAGATTGTTAATTAATTAACAGAAGATGTCTGGATCTTGTTTTAATCAATACATTTATTTATGTATATATATGAATTAAAGCTCGATTTTTTTTCCCTAGTTTTGGGATATTATAATACTTAATAAATGACTAGCAGGAGAGATTTTATTAGAATTTCAGTAATGGGAGCCGGTGCTCTGGTGATGACCAGAGGAACACTTGGTACGGCTAAATTACTTTCCTCCCCCGATGAAGTAAAAAAAATCAAAGTAGATCTTAAGAGAACACCAACTTATTGTGAAGTGTGCTTCTGGAAATGCGCAGGATGGGTTTACAAAACTTCTGAGGGTAAGATCTGGAAAATTGTTGGCAATGATGAAGATCAGCATTCCAATGGTCGTTTCTGTCCTCGTGGAACCGGTGGCGTGGGGATGTATTATGATGAAGACAGGCTGAAAACACCGTTGATCAGGGTTGAAGAACGCGGCAGGCAGGTCTTTCGTGAGGTGTCCTGGGATGAAGCATTTGACTATATCTCACGTAAAATGAAGGACATTTCTTCAAAATATGGTCCTGAAAGTATGGCTCTCTTCACTCACGGCTCTGGCAGTGCATATTTTACAAATCTGTTAAAAGCCTATGGTTCCTCAAATATAGCGGAGCCATCATACGCACAATGCCGCGGACCCAGGGATGAAGCTTTTCTGGCTACATTCGGAGAAGAAGTTTATTCACCGGAGATAACGGATATTCGTGACACAAAATGCCTTGTATTGATCGGAGCACATATTGGTGAGAATATGCATAATGGTCAGATACAGGAAATGTCGGATGCAATTGATAAAGGCGTCACAATAATTACGGTGGACCCAAGGTTTTCAACTGCTGCCGGAAAATCCAAATACTGGCTCCCTATTAAACCGTCTACCGATATTGCATTGCTTCTTTCATGGATACATGAAATAATCTATAACGATTATTACGATAAAAAATACGTTGAAAAATATTGCAACGGGTTTGATAAACTGAAAGAACATGTCAGGGATTTTACTCCGGAATGGGCTTACGGGATTACAACAATTAAACCGGATCAGATCAGAAAAACTGCAAAAGAAATGGCTAATGCCTCCCCTGCTGTCCTGATCCATCCTGGAAGACATGTTACATGGTACGGGGATGATACCCAGAGAGTCAGGACAATTGCCATATTAAATGCCCTTCTTGGCTCATGGGGCAGACGTGGAGGCTTTTACAGGCCTGCAAAATATGATGTACCATCAGCTAAAATACCAAAATACCCTGAATCAAAAAAGAGCTGGACAGATGCATTTCCCGGAAAATATCCGATAGCAAGTTCTCCGGTTTCAAATGCGCTTATTGATGCATCAATTCCTGATAATAAACCAGGTTTCCTAATAAAAGGCTGGATAGTTAACGCAACAAACCTGGTCTCATCAATTCCGGGTCAGGCAAATACGCTAAAAGCTATTCAGAACCTTGATCTGCTAGTATCTGTCGACACCATGCCGATGGAGATCACCGGATGGGCCGATGTTGTCTTACCTGAGTGTACCTATCTTGAAAGATACGATCTGCTCAGAATAAGTCCCCACCGTAAACCCGCAATAGCATTGAGAATGCCGGCAGCTGAGCCAATGAACAATACCAAGTCAGGATACAATATTGCCCGGGGACTCGCTTTAAAGCTTGGACTCGAAAGTTATTTCCCTTATGAAAAACAGGAAGAATTACTCGACTGGCAACTCAAACAGGTAGGTTCTTCTCTGGAGGAAATGCAGCGGATCGGTGTAAAGACTAAGGCAAGGGATGCAGATGATCTTTATTATGCCGAAAATGAAAATGTTGCTTTTCCAACAGATTCAGGCAAGATAGAATTGTATTCCAAAGCTTTTGAAGATGCCGGTTTTGATCCCCTTCCAAAGTATGTTGTGCATGAAGAACCACCTGAAGGATTTTACCGTTTAATCTATGGACGTGCTCCAATGCATACTTTCGGAAGAACCTCAAATAATCCTAATCTGACTGATCTTATGCATGAAAATTCAGTATGGATAAATCCAAAAGTATCAAAAGAGTGGGGCCTGATGAATGGTCAGTATATCTGGCTCAAAAACCAGGATGGCATTATCTCAGACTTCCCGATAAAAGTAAGGGTTACTGAACGTATCCGCTGGGACTCGGTCTATATGGTGCATGGATTCGGACATAAACAAAAACAGATGAAAAGGTGCTTTGGCAAAGGAGCCAGCGATACTCAGTTGATCACAAAAGTGCTTGTTGATCCCATGATGGGAGGAACAGGTATGAGATCGAATTTTGTAACATTTGTCACTGAAAAGTCAGAAAAGGAGGTTGCATCATGAGGTATGCAATGGCAGTAGATACCAAAAAATGTGTTGGGTGCAGCGATTGTGTTGTTGCCTGTCAGACAGAAAATAATGTTCCTCATGGCTTTTGCCGCGAATGGGTTGTTGAAACTATGAATGGTACATATCCTCAGCTTGAAATTGAAATAAGGTCAGAAAGATGCAATCATTGTATTAATGCACCTTGTGTACGATGCTGTCCTACAGGAGCGAGTCATTTTGCTGAAGGGGGCATTGTACTCGTTGAACATAATAAATGCATAGGTTGTGGCGCTTGTATGGCTTCCTGTCCTTACGATGCCCGGTATCCCCATCCCGATGGTTATGTCGATAAATGCACTTTTTGTATTCACAGGATAAAAATCGGACTGTCACCAGCATGTGCATCTGTTTGTCCTACAAAATGCATCTATTTTGGGGACCTGGATGATCCTAATAGTGATGTCTCCGTTGTTTTGAAAAAGCGTAAGTCAAAAACACTTATACCTGAAGCAGGAACAAAACCACAACTCTATTTTTTAATTTAATCAAATAATGATTATCTAAATGGAAGAAGAACTATTAGTAAGCGGCAGAATGAATCATCTTATTGATCCGCAACTTAATATCTGGCATTGGCAGATTCCGCTGTATCTGTTTCTGGGAGGGATGGCAGCCGGTATCCTATCAATTGCCGCTCTGTATTTTATAAGGGGAAGAGAGAAAGATTACAGTACTGCAGTCAGACTTACACCATTTCTTGCACCTATGCTGCTTGTCTTTGGACTGGTCGCTCTCTTTGTCGATCTCCGGCATAAGCTATTCTTTTGGCAGCTATATGTAAACATTAAGCTTCAGTCGCCAATGTCGTGGGGTGCATGGGTTCTTATGGTAATAACACCAGTTTCCTTTATCTGGTGTGCACTTCATATAAAAGACATTTTTCCAAATTGGGACTGGAAATTCAAATGGATATATGACATTGAATCATTCTTTAACAAGTATAAGAAAGTCCTCGCATGGATCATGCTCATTTATGGGATTATTCTTGGAATATATACAGGTATTTTATTATCAGCTTTTAATGCACGGCCTCTATGGAATACATCAATACTGGGACCGTTGTTTCTTTCATCCGGACTCTCTGCAGGTGCTGCAGCAACATTGATTTTATCAAAGAATAAAGAAGAACGCAAACAATTTGCCAGGATAGACCTGGTATTAATTGGAATTGAACTGTTTCTTATTATACATATGTTTATGGGTTTTCTGGCCAGCACACAGGTTCAGATTGAAGCTGCAAAACTTTTTCTTGGTGGACCGTATACCATGTCATTCTGGATCTTTGTTGTAATCATGGGAATGCTGATCCCTGCTTTGCTTGAATTTATGGAGTTGGGTAAATTTCATATTCCGGCAATTGTTCCGGCAGTACTGGTAATTTTTGGTAGTCTGATGCTGCGTTTTATAATTGTGTATGCGGGTCAGGTAAGCAGGTGGCTATATTAGGCGCAGGGCACAGGGCGAAGGGCAAAGGGCAAAAATGTATATTTTAAACGATAGACGATTTTAACGATAAACGCAAAACGAAAAGCAAGAAACAAATATTAGAATCTAACATAACATTATTTGATCAATGGAAACGAAAAAAACAAAATATCTGAATCCCTATGTTGGAGGAGTACTTCTGGGATTAGTCTTACTGGCTGCAAATTTTATTTCCGGGCGTGGCCTTGGAGCCAGCGGAGCCATGAAAAGTGTCGTAGTTACTTCAATTACAGCAGTTGCGCCATCATCATCGGGAAGTTTGGGATTTGTAAAGGAATTCCGGGCGGATCATCCTGGTAACCCAATGAAGACCTGGCTGGTTTTTGAAATGACAGGGGTCCTTGTTGGCGGATTTCTTTCAGGAGCGTTTGCAGGACGACTTAAATTAAAAGTGGAGCATTCGCCTAAAATAACATCAAAGAAGCGACTTTTTCTTGCTTTGACAGGAGGAGTGCTTTTTGGATTTGGAGCGGAATTGGGAAGAGGCTGTACAAGCGGATCTGCCCTGAGTGGAATGGCAGTCTTGTCACTGGGAGGATTCATTACAATGATGGCCATCTTTGGAACTGCATATGCTCTTGCTTATTTTTTCAGAAAGAACTGGATATAAACGGCACAGGGTGCAGGGCGCAGGGCTCAGGGCAAAACTGACTGCAAGACTGCATGACTGCAAGACTGCATGACAAATAAACATATAGACAATTTAACATTTGGAGAAATAAACAAAAAATCATGGGACCATTATCAGTAAATGAATTAATATCAGCGAACACAAACCTCTTCCTGGCATTTATAATTGGAATAGGCTTTGGCTTTGTACTTGAGCAGAGTGGATTTTCATCAAGCAGAAAACTTGCAGGAGTTTTTTACGGTTATGATACTGTAGTACTGAAGGTGTTTTTTACTGCAGCTATTACAGCAATGTTAGGATTGCTTTTCTTCAGTCTTTTCGGGTGGATAGACCTTAACCTTATTTATGTTAATCCTACCTATCTTACATCGGCCATTGTCGGCGGCATAATTATGGGTGCCGGATTTATTATCGGGGGGTACTGCCCAGGAACAAGTTTCTGTGGCGCTTCGATTGGTAAAATAGATGCCTTTGTCTTTATCGGTGGATTATTTATAGGAATCCTGATTTTCGCTTTAGGTTATAAAATATGGGATGGTATGTATCTTGCCAAATTTTTGGGTTTCCCAAAAATCAGTCAGACACTTGGACTTTCCGACGGAGTATTTGGTTTTCTGCTTATACTGGTTGCACTTGCAATGTTCCGGGCAGCTGAATGGGCGGAAAAGAAATTCCCAAGAGAAGAGTATTAAACAAAAGATAAAAGACAAAAGTAAAAAGATAAAAGTAAACAATCATG
>PMIJ01000060.1 GCA_003157015.1 Bacteroidales bacterium | reverse complement strand
CAGTTCTGCAGCCTCAATTGAGATGGCAAGGGCAAGGTCCTTAGTATTATGAAACTGTTCCCAGTGCCTGGCATCGCGGAATTTAGCGAGTTCGTCTATAAGTAATTGGATGTCATTCATTGATATAAGATTGGTAGCACTAAGGTAGTGAAATTATTGATAAAGAGTTATTTGAGATGAAGCCTAAAAAACCTGGATGGAAATATCTTGGTAATTCAATCAGCAAATCGTATGACAATAACTTATCCTTTGATTAATTATATTACAATAATGTGCATCGATTTCGTAGGTTATTGAATCGAATCCCAACCTTTGAGCAACCTTGGCAGTTGTACCGCTTCCTCCGAAAACATCAATTACGAGTTGGTTGGGTTCTGCTGTAGTCAGGATAATCCTTTCAATTAGTACCTCAGGTATCTGACATGGATGTCCGGTTTTTTCCTTACTAACATTCTTAACCTGGTCAATCTCCCACCAGTCATATAGTTTTGCACCTGTTTTTCCCTCTGATATCCTTTGTTGAATTCGTTTATCATTAAGGTTTTTATACGGTTGCCGTACTTTCTTAAAATCTGGTTTACATCCCCACCAACTAATCAGTCTGCTTTGTTTCCCGGTATTGGAGTTATAAACCCAGCTGACAACTTGTTCGCATTTAGTATTGAACGCTTTTGGTAATATATTTATAGTCTCTTCAGGGTAATGTATGATTACGCATGGCCTTGGAATCTTAGATAGTAAATCAATGTAATCTTCTTCACTCAATTTATCATTATAGTTGTTGTACGCGTATCCTTGATTATATGGAGGATCCTTTATTACAAGTCCTGCTGGTATTATGTGGTTTCGGAAATCATTATTAATTATTATAACATTTGACATTAAATTTAAAAAGTTGAAAATTGCCAGTGAATCGAAGTTTTGAAACCACTAGCGTTATTTTTGAAGTGAGTACATAATTATGAGTATTCAGATTATGGAATAGCATGCTATTAATTTTTACCACTATCATGTTTCTTTATTCCATTCAATTATATAAAAACCAGATAAGTAATATGATAGGTTATTAGTTTTATAAGCATTAACAAATATTTTTATTTCAAAAATTACTCCATTTTTTTTCGAATTTAGCCGTCTGAATATCTGGTTTGTCGCAAAGAGTTTTAATAACTTTTGAATTATAAAGGTTGTCGGTTAATTCAATAAATTCAGATTGTCTGATTTTATCTATCTTATAACAGAAATCCTGGAAATCACTTATATCATAATCTCTTAGATTATTTGATATTGCCATTTTTTGAATGATTAATTGCTTTCTCTCATGAGGACATTTAGTGTTTTTGGCCTCATTGCTTGAAAAAAAGTAAATCGCAACAAGTTGTTTAGGAGTTAATATCTCACTTGTAGCTGCTAATAAATTTTCATAATTATTCCACTGTTCCTGAGAAAGTTCAGGCTTATCCTCTTTACACCAAACTCCATTGACAACGATGTCTATATCCCAAGTTAATTCTTTCCATAGTTCGAAATACAGATTTTCAATATAGATTTGGTCTATATCGTTTATATCAGATTCGTAATCTTCATCAAGCAAACTATCATCGTATTGATTTAAATTTTTCATTTGTATTAGGTTTTTAAAATTGGGGGTTAAATCTATTCTTGAATATTTCATCCCAGTTATTTTTAATTTTAAGAGTCTTGATATTGATATTTTTATTTTAAAATGGGAAATCTCCATATTCCTCACATTCATTTACCCTACTTTTCTCTGCAATTTTTTCCAGAATGTCAATTTTAGGTTCTTTCTTTTCAACCGAAACCCTTATATAAGAAATACCAGTTTTTTCAGCAGTCCATTTGTACAAATCATTTTCGTATACGATAATGATGAATGATTCATACCCATCCTTATTTTTCTCATTATTTAATTTATCAATAATGAAATCCCCATCAAATTTTTTCACAATATCTATCCGCTCAAGGTATTTTAACACGTGATTTTTGAAAGCACAATATTCTTCTTCACTTGGGATATTCCCGTCAACTAAAAAGAACATATATCCTGGTTTCCGTTCCAATTCCTTATATTTTCCATTTTTATATTCAAAAAGGTATATAATCCTGTTATAGTATTCATTAGCCCAATGGCATTCAGCAGTAAAAGTTTCTTCCGGGTACAACTTTGAAAGCTCAATAATTTCGTCATTCATGGTGTTTTTCCATGTTGAAAAATGAGATTTGCCATCTTGAATTTTTAGTAATTCAGATGATGATTTTTTAGCGAAAGTATTTCCCGATGCAATTAATTTAGGATTAGTACTTTCTAAAACAGTATAAGCCCAATATGACATAGCAATTAATTATTATATAATGTTATTTTTGTAACGACCACTTGATGTCGATTATACTTTTCTTAAAATCTTCATCAAGTTTAAAGTTTTAATCTGTTTATTTCTGTTCCCATTATTTTGGTTTGATCCTTTAAACATTGGCACTTATCCTAGCCAACGAATTTGCTTCATTATTGATGATGTTTGAATCAGTGTGCTTTTTTTGCATATATTTAATATTCTTTATCAAAATCTCTCCAATATTTTACATAATTCTTGAAATACTGAGTAAATCCCTCATACGAATCTTTCGTAATATCAACATTCATAGGTTCCGGCTTATTCAATAACGGATTCTGAATGCAATTTTTAAAATCAGATTCACATAAGAAAATAGCACCGAAAAGGGTGACTAATAGGTTCAAAATAAAAACAGGGTCATCTGCACCAACTCTTGTAAGTGCAATTATTATGTTATCCTCATTATACTCCATTTGACATCGATTGCCAAACTTGTCCAAAAGTGTAATTTTTTTCTTCTCCGAATTATTTTCGACTATCTGAATATCATTAGTCTTGTCACAAAAATCCTTGTATGTAGTTTTTGTGATTATGTTATATTTTTTATTCATGTTTTATAGATTTTATTAATACCGTTATTTTTTATCAAATTCTGTTTGAGTCATGGTGTAAAAACTCACATATCATGACAGTGAAGTTAGCTCTCGCAAACCTTTGGAGATTTTTACTCTTCAAGTTTTAATTTTCCACAACCAATGTTTTCAACTTCTTTATAAATTTCATTGCATGTTTTCTGTAATTCATCATCATAAGTAAAAATGTACAATAGTATTTTAATAAATATATCATTAACGTCAATGTATCTTGTTTGTACAAGATTATTTATCTCTGTGATGTATAAATTAATTTCTTCACTATTTGCATTAATGGGATAAGTATGTCCAATCTGCGTTAACAGGTAGAAAAAAGTTCTTTCAAATTCAGCCAGAGTTACTGGGAAACCCCAAATAAAATCACAATAATAATTTATGATAATGCTGCAATTGTCTTGAATAAATAACTGAGATTTATAGTTATTAAGTTTATCTGCTGGACTGACAAGTGAATAATCATACCAGGGTATAGTAATATTTTTAATATGATACTTAGCAATTCTTCCCAAAGCTTTTGGGGATTCAGCGATTAAGAATTCTTTAATAATTTCCCTCGTTTTAATTGTTGATTTTTCATTATCGATATTGTTCATAATTTCATGGTCACGACAATATAATTTCCATGCAATTATCTCATTTGAACTACGATATTTTATTAATGTCCTACCAAGATGGAAAATGAGACTTTTATAAAACTCATAATACGTTTTGTTCTCGAATTCATCTATGCAGGCTTTGATTTTTTTGTTATCCAAAAGACGGTTATATATTTTTGAGGTAATTGCATCGGCATCATAGCTTTTAATTCTTCTGACTGAGCTTTGATTGATTTTATCATTAAGTAGATTTTTCATTTTATTTGTGTTAAAATTGGTGTTGATATATTTTATTTTTTAAAACCAAATCCATTATTTTTTACAAATAAAGGTTCAGGTTTTTTAGTGATGTAGACTTTAATGTCTGGTACAGTTTTATTTATATACTCCATAACAATTTTGGAGTAACTAACTTCAGTGTCTTTCCCACTTATTAATAATTTTACATCTACTACTTTGTGGCAATATTCACAGGGGCAATATCTCAAAACCATTGCCATATGGTAATTCGTAATATCCAAAGTATAAAATTCGGCCGGCATCGAT
>PMIJ01000214.1 GCA_003157015.1 Bacteroidales bacterium | reverse complement strand
AACCCTACTTCTGAAAATCCCTAATAAGATATTGAACCGCTGCTTCCAGCTGGGCATCTTTCCCTTTATAGCTTTCGTATGGAAGATTATCGACCTTAATATCGGGTGTATTTCCACAAATCGCCTTCTGCGGTGAAGATGACAATATTACCATGAATTGCAGGGTACCGGTAATAACCTTTTTGTTGTCCGGAGATTCTGCCTCCGGAAATAAAAATAAGAGTTATGGTTAAAAGCAATTTGAAAGTTCTCATTTGCTTATATTTATTGCATGAATATTGATCAGGAACCCAGGATCTGTTTCACTTTTGCAGAGATCTCTTTGCCATCGGCTTTTCCGGCCAGTTCTTTTGTAGCAACTCCCATAACTTTACCCATATCGGCCGGTGATTTAGAGCCTACTCGGGAAATGATGCCTTTGATTGTATTTAAAAGTTCCTCATCGCTCATCTTTGCAGGAAGATATTTTTCAAGAACCTCTGCTTCTGTTATCTCTTTCTCATATAGATCCGGCCGGTTCTGCTCCTTGTAAATCGCAGCAGATTCCCTTCTCTGTTTAACCAGTTTCTGAATGATTTTTAATTCCTCGTCAGCGGTCAGTACAGTATCTCCGCTTTTCTCGGTTCTGGCAAGTGTGAAAGCAGTTTTGGCAGCTCTGATTGCCTCAAGGACAACTTTATCCTTTGCCTTCATGGCGCTAATAAGATCGCTCGAAATTTTCTCGGTAAGTGACATAATGAAAAATTTAAATTATTCGACAATTATAAAAATCATTATATAAAGATACAAGATTCATTTTTCTGTTGAATTATAATTTTCAATTTATTAACTTGGTTGACTATTAACAGGGAAAAGGAGCTAATATGAAAAAAATCAGTCAGATGAACCGAAGGCAGTTCGTTTCAACCAGCCTTGCTGCTTCGGCAGGAATAGCAACAGGCATCCACGCTTTATCGCTCGGAGATCAGAAGAAGAAATCTGATATAAAAGTTGGGTTGTACAGTATAACGTATCTTGGAGTATGGTACCGTGGAAATGCGTTGCCGCTTGAAGAGATGATTAAAAGGGCAAAAGATTACGGTTATGCCGGGATTGAAATAGATGGGAAACGTCCTCATGGTAATCCTCTTGACTGGCCAACCCAGAAATGCAAAGAACTACGTAAGCTGGCAGACGGAAATGGCATTGACATATACGGTGTTGCAGGAAACAATGATCTGAGCAGCCCGATTCCGGAACACAGGGAATGCCAGATACTTTATATCAAAAACCTGATCAGGTTGACATCGGATTTTGGTGCAAAGACATTAAGGCTGTTCATGGGCTGGCCCGGTGTTACTTTGCATCCTCAGCTTGCACAATATGATATTGCAAAAGATATATGGAATTATACCCATTCAAAATTCACCGGGGAAGAAACCTGGTCGTGGGTGAGAGCAGGATTGACGGAATGTGCAAAGTACGCTGCTGATGCGGGTGTAATACTGGCATTGCAGAACCATAAACCTGTAGTTAAGGATTATCCCGATGTCCTTCGCATGGTAAAAGAGGTAAGTTCACCGAATCTGAAAGTTTCGCTCGATGTTCCAATAATGGACGATAAGAGTCCTGAAAATATTCATAAAGCTGCACAGGCAGTTGGTAAGCTTCAGGTATTATCTCATTTTGGTGGCGAATATGAAAGAGGAACTGACGGAAAAGTTATAGGTTCCGATTATTATCATCCTTTCGTCAAGGCTATGAATGAGATCGGATATTCGGGATATATGAGCTATGAATTATGTCATCCTCTTCCTGTTGTTAACGGACAGACAGTTGGAATCGAATATGCTGACAAAAACGCAAAACTGGCAGCAGAATTTATGAGAGGAATCATTTCTGAAGTTTAACCATATCTGATCCATTATCATTATTAAAACATAAAACATGAAAATTTCAAAGAAGTATCAGTTATTATTTTTCTTTATCGGGATTATATCAGCCACGCTGAATTTATCAGGGCAACTATCTGTCATTAAAACAGAAAACGGTCTTATCTCAGGGTATAAAAATGGTGAAATAAGTATTTTCAAGGGAATACCGTTTGCACAGCCGCCTTTGGGTGAGTTACGGTGGAAAGCTCCACAGCCGGTAAAGAACTGGACCGGTGTTCTGAAGTGCGAAAAATTTTCTGCCAGCCCGATGCAGAACAAACCTGTACCTTTCATGATGTGGACAGAAGAATTCATTACTCCTCCTGAAAATCTCAGTGAGGATTGTCTCTATCTGAATATCTGGACACCGGCTAAATCGGCGAAGGAAAAATTGGCCGTGTTTGTATGGATTTATGGGGGCGGATTTTCATCAGGTTCTGCAGCCTGCGCCGTGTATGATGGCGAAGAGATGTCAAAGAAAGGAATCATTTTTGTAAGTATCAATTATAGGGTCGGAGTTCTGGGCTTCCTTGCCCATGCGGAACTAAGTAGTGAATCGGAAAATAAAGTATCGGGTAATTGGGGTCTGCTCGATCAGATTGCAGCTTTGAGATGGATACAAAAAAACATAGAAGCATTTGGCGGTGATCCTCAAAAAGTTACAATTGCAGGTCAGTCGGCAGGATCGATGAGCGTTTGTGCTCTTGTGGCTTCACCTCTAGCAAAGGGGCTTTTCCGTGGTGCAATTGCACAGAGCGGCGGCATATTGAGCAGTTTTATGAATTTGAGTTTTTCTGATGCGGAAAAATCAGGAACCGCTTTTATGGAAAAAATGAAGACGTCAAATATTAATGAACTCCGGAAAAAGACAGCTGAAGAGCTTATTGCTGCCGGTGGAAATTTCAGGCCGGTTAATGATGGATATGTAATCCCGGTTGATGTTTTTGCTGCTTTTAAGGCCGGGCAGTTTAATGATGTAACAATGATGGCAGGATGGGTGATGGGTGACGGATCGCTTATGGGAAACCAGACAATGACACCGGAACAATACAAGCAGCAAGCCAGCGGAAAATACGGGGATAAGGCAGAAGAATACCTGAAATTGTTTCCGGGCAAAACGGACGAAGAGGTAGCAGCCTCATTAAAGGAATCAGGCCTCATGCAATTTGCAGCCATGCCGGCATACTTGTGGGCCGGATTCAGCAAAAGCAAAGCATATATTTACCAGTTCAGCCATGTTCCGGTTGATAAGCCCGATTTCCCGAATTACGGAGCATTTCATACTTCCGAAGTACCCTTTGCATTGCACACCCTCCATATGTGGAAAAGACCGTGGCGCGATGTAGATTTCACTGTTGAAAAAACAATGGACGCTTACTGGGTGAACTTTGTGAAGACCGGTAATCCAAACGGGGAAGGAGTTCCGGAATGGAAAGTCTATGAAGCATCTTCAGGAAATATTATGGAAATTGGTGATAAACCGGAGTTAAAACCCGGACTTTATAAGGGTGAATTTGAATTTCTTGAGGGAGCCAATAAACGTTAAAAATCAGAAATAGTGATTATCTGAAAAGCCCTTCGTGACCCTTCGTGATAACCTTCGTGTCCCTTTGTGGTAAAAATCATTATCTTAACCACAAAGGCGCACAAAGTAAAACACGAAGTAACTCAAAGGGAAGCCGTAATAAACTAGTCACTTTGTAAACCCGATACCATCGAAGTTTGTTTTTTTTATTTGATCTCAGTTTGATATAAAGCCGATCTTCCTGTAATAAAAAGAGTTTTTCCGTCTTTTCCATCGAAGGCTAAACTTGACGGGCGCTCGGGCACGTGAATTATTCCGGTTTGCTTTCCTTCTTTATCGAACACATAAACTTCGCCGTCAGCGATATAAACATGGCCATGCCTGTCGGGAACCGAGCTGAATTCACCTTTTTCTGCGAAGTAATGAAGATCTGATACATACCCTTTTGCATCAACAGCCAGTTTCACGGTTCGTTTATCATACTCATCTGATATAATCAGAGGTTGTCCGGGAAATCCTTCGGCAAGGGCACACGATCGTGCTAGATCATAACAGACCGGAATAATCGTTCTTCCGTCAGGAGCAATAAAACAGTCAGTATCCCTTTTAACTGCGATAGCGTTGAAATCGTGAGAATCGCGCCATCTGTTTGAAGGATAAAGTGCTTTGTAAATATTGTCAACTGAGCCCATAGGAATTTTCTCCAGTTTTTTAATAGTTTCTTCCGGATTAAGGGGATCTACTGAATATACGAGGGTACCAAATCCTGAATTTCCCCATCCGCTGAAGGATGTCCCGGAGGCATCAGGCGGATTGACAAATCTTTCAGGCTGGCCATTAATCATTAAACCGGGTTGAGGATTATAGCGGAATACCACTAAAAGATTATCTTTTGAATCACATCCCAGTGAAAGTGGCTCCCATTGGAAATCGGCTAACAAGCTAAGCGATTTTGTCTCGGCTGACCATTTATAAATACGTTTCATACGCTGTTCGGCGAAATAAACATTGCCTTTAGAATCGCTACACAATCCTATTGCGAACTCAAAACCTCTTGCAAGTAGCTGAACAGGTCCAGTTGCCGGTGCAGAAATCAGCTTTGGAGTTTTTCCGCTTATAAATAAACGGGCGAGCTCAACAGGACGGACTTCGATGCCGGTATTAATGTCGAAGAGCGGATTATCAGTCGTATATTTTACCTGGCTGTAATTGTGAATGTTAAGTATT
>PMIJ01000008.1 GCA_003157015.1 Bacteroidales bacterium | reverse complement strand
GAGCTAAGAGAAGTCTATTTGTCTCTAAAAAATCTTAGACGTAAGTCCATATGGATTGAGGACCAGGAAAGGGTTTTAGAGGTCGGCTACATCAATTACTTTGAGCATTTAAAGAGAGAACCAAATTTGGAAGTACAGGTGTCTCATAAAATTCTCCCCTTCCTGGTAGAGCTGGCAGAACAGTTTACAACCTACAGCCTGACTGTTGCAATATCGCTAAAAGCTAAGTATAGTCAGCGATTTTATGAGTACTGCTCACAGTTTAAATCTACAGGGTTTTTATACATTTCAATAAGCGATCTGAGGGGGAAAATGCTACTTGAAAAAAAATACTCTCGTTATGCTCAAATTAAAATGTATGTTATTGATGTTGCACACAAAGAATTGAAATCCTTGTATGAGGCCGGCAATTGTGATCTGTATTTCAATTATTCCGAAGATAAAAGCGGAAGAACCGTGAATGGATTGAAAATCGTCATAATATCCAAGGAAAGACAGCCGGAACCTTTAAAAATTGATGACCTGGTTTATTACATCAGAACATGGTTAATGACTTGGCTAAACGCAGCAAACAAACCGAAAAACAAGGTATGGATTGACAAAGTGATTAAGCACCTGCAAAAGAACCCGGATCAGCTGCCAAAACTTTATGATAGACTTGTAAGAATGCAGGAAAAGGAAACAGCGGCTAGTTATGCAGCATTTTCCCGCTATATCATCGAGGAAGACTATCTTCAGGAATAAGTTCTCGAAAAAATGTTTTAAGTGGCGCAAATCGCTTCTTATGACACAGTTTTTTGATTTTTTTCTACTCACTGGATCTGCAGCTGCATAAGACAGACCTAAAGACAAGCACATGTTTATAAGTTCTGCATAAATACAACGGCAACTAGTAAAACTTATGAGTAACATTTGTAATATTTGTAACACTAATAACACGAGTAACACTAATAACATTAAGAATATGAAGAAAGTAATTGCAATTAGCAACCATAAGGGCGGTGTAGGAAAAACAACATCCACACTAAACATTGGTGCGGGGATCGCCCTGAAAGGGAGAAAGGTTCTTCTTATAGATCTCGATCCACAGTCCAACCTGACACAATGTTTAGGAATTACCGATGTTGAAAAAAGCATTTATGGAGCTTTGCGGGGGGATCACGATCTGCCGATTATTAAAATTTCAGAGAATCTTGATATTGTACCTTCTACTTTGGATCTGGCCAGCATCGAGGTTGAACTGGCCTCAAAGTTTGCCCGGGAGTTGATTTTAAAAAAACTTGTGGACAAAGTGAAGGATCGCTATGAATATGTACTAATAGACTGCCCTCCGTCCCTGGGGCTTATCACTGTAAATGCACTTACAGCTGCTGACGAAATTTTTATACCTCTGCAAGCCCAGTTTCTTGCGCTACATGGACTTGATAAGTTAACGGATATTATTGCGATGGTGAAAGAAAATCTAAATTCAGGTCTTTCTATTGGTGGCGTTTTTATCACGCAGTACGATAATCGTAAAATTCTAAACAGGGATATCGCCGAATCAGTCAATAAACATTTCAAAGGGAAAATATTTAAAACACTGATCAGGGATAATGTTGCACTGGCGGAAGCTCCGGTTCGTGGGAAAGATATATTCAGCTATGATGCTAAGAGTAACGGCGCAAAGGATTATGAAAGCCTGGTCAGCGAAATATTAAATTAATAATACTGGTAATACTAGTAACATTGGTAATACTGATAACACTAATAACATTCTAATTATATGATATATGGCTAAGAAAAACTTTCTAGATTCTATAGACAAAACGAACATTTCAGCTAAAAAAGGAATAAGTAGTTTATTCACAGGTACAGCGGTAAAGGAAGAAATAAATACAGTTCTCGCCGAAAAATATCCAGAAGAAATTCGGCAAACATTTATCATTAAATCTGATCACCTGGAGAAGATCAGGGATTATGTTCACCTGAAAAGACAACAGGGAGATTCAATGTTTACCCAAAAGGATGCATTACAGGAAGCCTTCGAACTTCTATTTAAAAAAATAGGCAAAATACCCTCAAGACCAGAACACATTAAGGAGGCAGAAAAGCTACGAAGCAATAAGATAAAGAGGAGATAAATAGGCAAGTGCCCAGGAGATATTCCGGATCTGCAACTCGAGGCGAGAAATGCCGTCAAAAAATACTGCCGGCAGCTGCTGATCAGAGACCGGCCGGCCGGGTCCTTCATCAATATTGCCGTCATTGTTTATCCAGGGAAGGATCTGCAGCTCCAATTACCTCATCTTACGCAGTTTTTCAACACTAAAACCATCCTTAAACTGCAAAGGTTCTTTTCTTACCTTTTTATTCAATTTCTTAATACTTTCTAAATATTTTGCCTTTTCAGATTTGCTTAAAACGTCATCCGTACCAGGAACCTTTGACAGCGCTACTAAAATTTCGTCCTCATTCAATATTTCGGCCCCCATATGATCTTCTGTTGAAATTTCGGGATGAATGTTTTCATCTATAACATTTTTAAGAAGGTCTTCTAATGAATATCCGTTTTCACTAATCTTTTTCATGCGTTTTATAAGAAGCGGTATACAGTTGCGGACTAAGTCGTAATAGTGATGAAGTTCCTGTAATGGGGGTGGAGTGAAGGGCTTTGCTCGCTCATGGAACACGAATAACGTGTTGTAAAACGTGGTTTATTATTTCGTTTCCTTTTTTAATGATTTCGGGTTTTGACGATTGTCAAAAATTGTGATGACATCTATCGTTGTCTCTGAATATTTATAGAAGAGGGTTGTCTGTTTGGTCAACACACATTTTCTTAGACCTCTAATCTTTTCTGATTCAGGGAAACTGTCTGGCAGTTTTTGAATTTGTTCTAACGATTTATCCAGTTTCATCACAAATTCGTGCTTTGCGTTGGTTGACCATTCTTTCTCAAGGTAAACTAGAAGACTATCGAGTTTTCTCATCGTTCTCTTGGAAAGTTTGATTTCTCTTTTCATTAACGATGATTCTTAATGAATTCCTCGTAGTTTACAGTTTCTCCATTTTCAACTTCTTCAATTCCTTTAAGGATTTCTTCTTTTTGGGATTTATGTAAACTATCCCAAAAATCAACTTTCTTGGAACTTGTGAATATTTGCTTAATGGAGGAAAGGATGCCAGGATTGTCAGTATCTAGTATCTTTCTAACGAGTTCCAATTTTTCTGCTTGAATATTCATAATCTATCATTTCTGCAAAGTTAAAGATTATTCGATTAAAAGGCAATTATTATTATAAACGCACCATGTTTGAGTCGGCTCACGAAACGGATCATAAAGTACGTTAGCCGAACGCAACAGATTCAATTATTTTTAACCTTCTTGAAACCTTTAATAACTACTCCTTCGTTCCTAAGGTATCGATATATTGTTGATCTGCTTATATTTTGTGTTTCCTCGATAAAGTTAATTGAGTTTTTTTGTTTATAGAGCGTAACAACTGCAGAGGCTTTCTTCTTGTTATAAGATCCTGCCGGTCTTCCTCCATTTAATCCTCTGGCCCTGGCTGCTTCAAGTCCTTTTATCGTTCTCTCCCGGAGAACATTTACTTCCATTGCCTTCAGGATGGCAATAATTTGAAATATTGCCTCTCCCATCGGGCTTGATGTGTCAAATATTCCCTCGGATAAGCTTTTAAACGCTATCCCTTTTTCCTTAAAATCATTTAAAAGGATTATCAGCTCTCTTGTGGTTCTCCCAAGGCGGTCCACGCTAAAAGCTATTAAAGTGTCACCAGGTCTTATTTGTTCCAGGAGTTTTAAAAGCCCTGGCCGGTTTGGAGATCTCCCGGAAACTTTCTCCTGGAAGATCCTTTCACAACCGGCTTTTTTAAGAGCATCTGTCTGTAAGTTCAAATTTTGTTCCCTGGTAGAAACTCTGGCATATCCAAATATCATAATAGTTCTATTAAGTATCCTGACAAAGATAAATAGAACTTAGATTAATAAAAAGCGTTAATCGAACTCTATTGTTTTATTTTTTTATGATTTTAGAAAGTTTCATTATACGGTCGTTTAATAAAACTTATTATTTTGTCAAGATAAAGACATCAGTACCTGCAAAAGCCGGTCAAATGTGGTCAATATGCCCGGTTTTTGCAGCTTTGTCACGATAGATGGTGAGAGTTGTCATGTCACGATAAAGTTGTCAAGGTGGCGAGCAAAATCGACACCAGCAGCGGATCATCTGGCAGCCCTATAGACTTTGTCCCAGTAGCAGAATCAGTCCGGGTGCTACAAAGACGGAACCGTACGTAGCACCGCTCGTGTTAGGACAGGTATTTTTACTCGTAGGTATCAATTATTTACTATTACGTTGAAATCTACTTTATATTCACTCGGTAATTTTGGTACGAGAACCCAATTCATACTTAATTTTAAAATCTGAGAACATGTTTCTCTATAACGTTTAATATTAATCTCATAGATATATTTTTTACTAGAAGTATCTACAGTAACTTCCCTTATTAAACTATCGCATTCAGACATACCTGTCTGTATTCCTAATAAGGTATAGCTATTAAAATCAATAGCGGGTAAGATAATTGGCGTACAATCAGCGGAATAGATATTTTTGTTTGATTCCCCAATACTTTGATAGGAAGAATCATCATTTATAACATAGCCGGTTTTTATATCAATAAATAAAAAACATTTACCAAAGTCATTTAAAAATGATGTACTCAGTGGTGAATTTTGAGAGTTTGCTTTTTCTTTTGTGCAACTAAAACTTGCAAATAGTATTCCGCATAAGAATAAACAAATTTTTAATGTTTTCATAATATTGCTCATAAGTTAGTCGAAATAAACAGATTATAGGATTATTTTATAGTACAAAACTCATGCCAATTTTAATGCTTTCAAGAACGTTACCAAACTTCAAATATATTTCTTAGAGTAGGCAGAACTCTCGATTATTCAGAAACATTTAGATATCGCTGCACTAAGTACTTATTGAGGAGAATAGCATAATATTTAAACAGCTTTATATCATATACATACCTCCTTATTTTAAATTGTAAAACACTGGCTTTATAAATGTTACGAGAAAATCATAAATCGAATTCTAACTTATATAAGAAACCCAATCAATATATATTAATCCAAGACTAATAGAAATATTTTGTTTAATCAGAATACCCTTAATTTTGTTACCATGAATTCCCTTGAATTAATCCAAAATAACTTAAATAAATACATGAAACCCATTTAAATTAATGGAATACGCTTAACTGTAAACGGTAAATAACAATACGAGATTTCGGCAATTAAGGATGCAGGTTTTCGGTAAATAAGAATACAAGTTTCCCCTCTTCGTTAAGTTCCCTTTCAATAGAAAAATTGGAGGGTTAAGAGCAATTTGCCCATGGGTAAATTGCTCTTAATTAGCCTCAAAGAAATTAATCTGACTTTTGGTATTTAAACCAAACCAGTCAGCTATGAATAAATTTGATAATAAATGGATCATATATCATGAGTTACATCACAGGCACCGAAACGGTATGACACCACCCCAGATTGCTTCATTATTGGGGATGGACACCCGAACGGTTAAAAAATTGTTAGAAATGAGCGAGCATGAGTATTTAGATTTTCAACAGCGTTTATCGACCAAGGGTTTTCTTTATTCATCGTTAAACAAAAAAAATACCCCGAAGGGTATT
>PMIJ01000034.1 GCA_003157015.1 Bacteroidales bacterium | reverse complement strand
CTGGACTGACAACCCCAAATTCTGATGTTTCTCTAAAATGGAACACGTATAATATTATGTTAATAACTGTTTAGTGGAAATCATTCATGTTTCATGCTAAAATTAATTCTTGACGCAACGGATAGACAAACCTGATTGTAGCCCCTGTCCATTTCTATAAATACTTGAATTTAAATGCCCTAAACCTCTCATCCAAGAGTACGCTGGATCAGTGTACAAAGTGGAAGACCACCACAAACCCTCAACGCTAATATTATTATCAATTAATCCGGTATAGAATACTTTCCACCGGTAACCACCGGGGAGACCCGTGAATCCACTCTCATTTGTAGCACTTATATTAGGGTCCCACCAATGTGCAGTTCCTGATTCTTTCATCTTGCCTCCCGCAACACTTTCCCCACCAAGGTAATCAGTTAATATTGTCCATTCGGCATCGGAAGGTACATGCCATCCTGCAGGACATAACTTGCCCGTGTTTACTGCGTACCAGTTGTACAGAGCCCCATAAGTAGCTTTGTAGGTAGCAGCATCGTTGTTGTACCAGCAATAGGCAGGTGTAGTAAGTGCTGCCCAGGCAGTACTATCTGTGACATTATTAATAGAAGTACCATCATTATACTTTGTAGTTTTCAGATTCTCTATCATCCATACTTGTGTGCCTATGGTTACCGCCGTGTAAACATTTGCATCATTGTCCTTAATAGTAGTAGTAAATGTTATATCACTGCCATTAGTTTGACCGCCAGAACTTGAAGCTTTAACTCTAAAGTGGTAGGTCTGACCTGAAGTTAATCCGTTAACTATAGCACTTACAGCTGTTGAGCCGGATCCGGTCAAAGGACTCTGACCAGCAGTGACTGTTGAACCATAAGAAGTTGTCAAGCCATAATCAAATGTAACTGTTGTACTGCATCCATTTGCATTCGCCGTTCCATTTAGAGTTGCTGTCGTATTCGCCAGCGGTGTTGCTGCACTTGTGGTAGCTGAGGGTGCTGCGCACAGATTATTATTAGTAACAGACTGAGCGTAGATAGATGCCGCCTGACCTCCTGAAGCTGTCTGAAGTGGATTGCCAGCCGGTTTTGTATAAGCAACTGTAACAATGTCCCCATAAACTACAGCACTTGCAAGAGTTAACATAACCTCCGTTCCGGAAATAGCTACTGAATTGACCGCTCTGGCAGCAGAATTAACCATTACCGTAAAAGCAGAAGTAGCAGGAACAATATTTGCCAGAGTTGAATTGTAAGTCATTTCTACCACACCTGGAGTCGCATTTTGTATTACTGAACTAACGTAAGCAGGGTTGAGTGGATTAAGATTAGTAGTAAAAGTCAAATCACTTCCATAAACCGTTCCTCCCGTACTAACAGCTTTAACCGTGTAATGGTATAATGTTCCCTCTGAGAGCCCCGTCAGCGAGGCACTTACATTTGTCATAGTGTCCCCCATTACAAGGTTGGGAGTAGCATCTGCCGTGGACCCATAAGAAATTGTCAATCCATAATCGAAGGTTACGGTCGTCGATAAATTATTTGCATTCACAGTGCCGTTAAGAGTGGCAGTTGTATTTGTCACAGAAGTAGCTGCTGTCGTAGTGACTATCGGTTGTGAATATGAAACAGTAGAGAAACTAATCTCCGAACCATAGACAATTTCTTTTCCATCAGTGAGGTATGCTTGATAATAATATTTAATCCCGGCATCGAGATTATTAAGTTTACTCGTAAAACTAACTGTCCCTTTAGACACTCCGTTTGTTGTTTTAATACCAGTATTTTTAACACCTGTGGTTTTCCCATAATAATGTCCATACTGGGTAGCCCCTTCTCCAAGGTCAATAATCTGACCACTTACTGTAGCTGAATTTGATGTGATATCAGTGGAAGTTCCGGTTGATACATTCATTACTTTTTCGAACTTCCGTTCGCAGGTTGATATAATAAAACAGCCAGTAAGCAGGAAAAAGAGGAATACCGTTTTTTTTGACCTAGTCATCTTTTTTAAAGATTTTCAATAGAAAAGTTATTTTCTTAATCCCTGAGGATAAAAATAAAATCTCCTCCATTGTCGCCCAGGCTGCTGATTTCACCAAACTGTGGTGCTATATTAGTGTTAACCGAAAAAGTTTTAGAAAAACTGTCGAATAACTTTTCAGAAGGCAGATATTTCTCCGTGTTTTTTTCCAGCTTGTCAGACAGATATGAAAAGAAATCACCTTGTACATTTGAAAGCATTCCGCTGGTAATAGCTTTTTTCCCTGTCATCTCATTAAGTTTATTAACAGCAACCATTGCATCTCCGGAAACACTGCGGGCATGGAATAGGGGACTTCTGAAACAGGCATCTGTAATAAGNNAGAGTGTGTTTTGAATTGATCTTACTGAGCCAATCTCCAAGCATTCTGTTACTGAGCCAGGCAAACCTGTTGCTCTCTTTTTCATCAGATGGGATTAGCCAGTAACCAATTCCCTTTGCATCGGAGGGGAGCCAAAATCCAGTTTGCGAGGCATCATCCCAATAACCTTTTCCTGCAAAAAAAATCAGAAAATTATCAGAAGGTCCAACTTTCTTTGATAAAGAATCAAGTGCATTTTTTATATCAGACATCTTAGCATTTGGTACGAAGCTTACATTGTTTTTTTCAAAAGTGTATCGTGTAGTAATGACTTTATAAAATTGTTCTGCATTCCCGACAGATTTATTGGATCTAATAATTTCCGTGTCTGAATAATTATTGATCCCGATTACAAGTGCATAGTATTTACCATAAATATCAATATTTCCAGGCTTGACTGTAGTGTTGCCTTGTTCAATGACTTTAGGCAAAGGTTTGTTATTGATATGAATAGTAAACTTTCCACTGCTTACAATCTGTGCGGTAATATTTGCCATCTGAATAAGGCAAAGGAGTAAAATCAGAGTTAACTTTTTCATTTTACATAACTATTAAAAGTCTACTCTTAATGCTACCATAGCACCTGCGTTATTAGGAATTGTTACAGGTTCAAGATAAACCTTAACATGTTTAAGTGACTGATTACTGTTTGGTGTGGCAGCAGCCCAGATAATATTTGCTACCCATAAAGTTGCAGAAGTGATGAACAGGGTATTGGCAATATTTAGATTCTTCTGGGCTTTATTATATTGATCTGTTCTGGCACTGGGATTATTTTCCGCTTTATATAAATTATATGTATTAAGAGAGCTTTTATAAATAATAAAGCCACTTGCCAATGTTCCATATGCTGCAATGCTACAAAGCCACCATGGTTTTCCACTTACCTTTGTCTGTCCCAATCCGGGGACAGCTGTTGACATAAGAATTAATGAGCCTTTGCTAAGGGCTTCAATATGTTTTTCACCTTTAATTTCTACAGAAATATTTTCATCAAGATAAACAGTATCCTTTTCAAGATCCCAGGTAATTCTTTTGTTATTTCCCGATTTAATATTATCTCCAATGTCTCCGGTAATAGATATCGGAGTTATGGGATCACCGTTTTGTTTATGTATTTCGATTCTTATATTGAATTTGCCCTTTGAATTTTTGTTATCAATATTATAAGTAATATGCAATTGACTGCCAATAAACTCTAATTTCAATTGAGTTATCTGAAAATCCTGGGATGAAGATTTAAAAACTATAAAAAGAAAAAGCAGGAAAAGAAAAGATCTTCGTTTATTCATAGATTGGTGATTTTGAATAACAATTACACCACTCTTCTCTCAAATTTACAGTAAAAAAATACAGACATATATAAATATTAAAATAATTTTAAAAATATGTCGCGCATAAATACTCAGAATTGTCTCATATAAGTGAATCAATAATGGAGTAAAACATTTTTACAACGAGTATTAACCAGTACATAATAATGAATAATTAAAACTTCATTATTCACGAATTATTTTCAACACAATCTTTCCAATTTTAATTATATCATTTACCTTCAACTCAATTCCAAATTGGTTAACCTTAGTATCGTTTACTTTAACGCCATTTGTTGAAAGGTACCATCCTTTTACCCCATCTTTGCTATACCACTGGCCATCCCTGAGATACCAGGTTGGAGTTTTGTCTCTGATAATACATTCTAGTGTCCCATGGTGCAGACTTATGTAGCTGCTTGAAGTTTCGAAAACAGGAATATCGTTCACGAATGGGTTATGTTCATCGACACGACCAATTGTCAATATCCGCTTATTCTTATAATGTGAAAGGTTTGTTATATTATAATCTTTCCCTTTATCGGGGCCGACAAGAACTATTAGTTTCCAAATGGCATTTTGATTAATTAATTCAGGTTTATAACCACTGAGTTTTTGAAGAACTTCATTTGCTGTCTGAAATCTCATACTGGGATCAGGGTTTAGACACTTTTCAATGATCTCAATCCATGTTTGATTATTCGTGTGTTTTTTAAGAATCTCAGCATTCCATTCACCCCGCGTTTTTCTTCTTTCAACTATTTCTGAATCTTCTTTGAATTCTATTATATCGCCAAAAGGTAATTTACCTTCAGTTATCATTTCGTATAAAATAACGCCAAAAGAAAAGATGTCATTAGTTGGGCCAGTTAACTTAAAGGCTATAATTTTTTGACTTTGTTCAGGTGGGGAGTAAGATAATGTGGCAAATACCTTTAATGAATGTCCACGAATATTTCTTTGGGTTACCCTATTCTTAAGATTGGCTGATATACCAAAATCTGTCAGTAAAGCGGTGTTTTTATTGAACAATATATTTTCTGGTTTAATATCCCTGTGAATAATATCATATGAATGGAGGACATTAAGACCACTTAAAATCTGAATAATGATTCTGTTTAAATCATCTGGGTCAAAAGGTCTACCAATTTTATTTCTTAAACAACCATCGGGACAATAATCCATTACGAGGATAGGATTTTCATTCAGCTCATCATAACTATATGTATGAACAATATGTTCAGAGTGGATCGTATTGCTTATTTCGTATTCAAGTTTTATTCTTTTCTTAATGTCATCCCTGTCATCAGGCATTAATTCCCATATTCTGTTCAATTTAATTGCAAAGTAACTGCCATCCTTTATCCCTTTAAAAACAGTCCCAAAGCCACCTGATCCAATTTCACTTTCGATGTGGTAAGTTCCGGAGGATAGTTTAATCTTCTCACCTGGTTTAATATTAACCGCTTGCAGCATTTCGAGTCATTGATTTTCACCAGAAAAATATCATCATTTTCATCTAATAGCACTCAAAACGGAATATTATATTCCCAATAATAACTCTAGTTTTATCAGCCATTTTCTGTTCCGTTTTACACTGGATAAAAGTTGCTGCGTTCGAACTTAAATCACTTAAATACCATTTTCCATCAATGAAATCCAATATTGCATGCTTATTCCCTGATATTGAAGCATTACCTGGATCAAGATTGTTTCTGTTTAATAAATTAACACCCTGTATAAGAGGGATCTTTCGTCTACTGGTTTCTTCAATTAAAACAAAATCATTATTAGTATTCTTGTCAAGGTTAACATCATTGATCTGACGAGTCGCTTTGCTACTATCAGCAGCTTGCATAGTCTGTCCTGAGGAAAACAAGAAAACTTTGTTCCCAAGTACAATTCTGATTCCAGGATTGATCAACATCTTATTGATTACCTGGATAAAAGTAGACCCATTTGTGCTGACATCCTGGAAAAATATCTTACCATCCCGGAATCTGACCAGAACATGTTCTTTAGATGAGATACTATTATTGTTTGGATCAAGGTGATCCCTGTTCAATACCATTTCATTTTCTTCTGATTCAATTTTCAATTCACTTCCGGAAGATTCAGATATCATTTTAAATCTGAATGAAGATAACTCTTGTTCATTTTGAAAATTCAGATTGTTTATGGCTTCTGTTTTTTTTGAATCTGAGAGAGTGTCATGTAGTCCTGCTGCACCCATAAAACCACAGTTAGGACAAGGAGAAGAACCAGATGGTTCTATTCTTAAGGGATACTGGCATTTCGGACAGGATAGATTATCATTACCTTTCTTTGCTCCAAATGGCATATCAGGCTGTCTGCCTATTCTTGTCTTTTTATCTTCAGATGATTTTTGAAAATTATTATTGTCACTTTGATTTCCAGGCTGTGAAAAAGGGAAATTAATATTTGATTTAGGAGTAGGTACCTTGACTGGTTTGGTCGCAAATCCTTTCCTTTTAAATGGATTCTTCATTATAATAAAAATTAACTATTATCTATTAATAATTTCATTAGTTCTTTTTTCCAGTTCAGACAGAGTCTTCATAATATTTTTATGTATTTCACTAGCTTTCACGTAATTAGTAACTTTGACAAGATAATTATCAGCGCTCAGGATTACGACAGTCTTAATCAATTCTTCCTGAAGAGAAATATTAGCCTGAATCGAGTCAAGATTTGCTTTGTTTTTATCATAAAAGTTTGAATTATAAATTGCCCCACCTGGTTTTATCATGCTGATACTCTTTTTTATAGATAATATTTTGATTAAAGCTTCACGCATGTGCATTTCAATATTACTGCTATCTATTTTAATCTTTTCATTGGAAACTAAATTAGAGTTTTTCACTTTCTTGTCATTGTAAAAAATAGAATCCTTATCATAAATACCAGTATCCTGTTTTAGATTTAAACTGGAATTATGTTTATTCAGTTCATTAGGATTGGTTAATTCAGAATAATGAGAAGCAAGTGAACTGTCCCTTACAGATCTAGCGTGAAAAACATTTGTTATCTCTTGTCTGAAATAAATCCCCGCAGCAATTATTAGCATTAAAATCAGTATAACCACTAACAAGTAGGGCTTTCTTTTCTTCACCTGTGTCTTGTTCTGGTTGATATCTGATTCGATTTTTTCCTCACCAGTATCTAAAACATCTATCACTATTGATGTAACATTATCTCGTCCGCCAGCATTATTTGCTGATTGTATAAGAGATGCACATGTTTCTTGTGTTGTGGAGTTAAAATCAAGAATTTGCTGAATTCCTATACTACTGAGCATTGAATTAAGTCCATCGCTGCAAAATAAGATTCTGTCATTATTTTTCAGTTTAATCCATTTGAAACCGGGTTCAGGTCTCTGAAGAGTGCCTCCTAACGACTGTAAGATCAGATTGCTATCTTCGCTTAATCTGGCTTCTTCAGGTGTGATTTCTTTATTTTTTACCCTGTCCCAAACCAGTGAATGATCATCTGTAAAAGGGACTAGTTCTTTATCAAAATTCTTGTTATAAACGTAACACCTGCTATCGCCACACCACCCAACACACAAGTTATCTTTTAAAATATATCCTATAACAATTGTTGTACCCATACCCTGCATAACTTTGTTGTGGTGTGATGCTCTAAGAATTTTGTTATGCCCTTCAAGAACAATAGAATAAAGTATCTTTTGTATTTCTGTTATATCTTTTGGAATAAAATTTATTTTTGAGATACGTTCCTTAACAGCATTTATTGCAATTTCAGATGCAACCTCTCCTGCATTTGCGCCTCCCATGCCATCGGCAATTACAAAAACTAAACCATTTGACTTTTGTGTATTGACCTCGAGATTGTTAACTTCCACCCAGTTATTATCAATATTACAAAAAATCAGGTAGGAATCTTCATTATGGTCCCTTTGTCTTCCAACGCTTGTATTCCCAAAAAAAGAAAGTTTCATGAATAGAGAAAATGAAGATTATTGTTTAATTATTGATTTTAACACCCATTTACCTTTGACAGGCAGATAAAACCCGGAAAGCTTCCAGGTAATTGCACCAGGTCTCAAGTATCTTGAAAACAGAGCACCCCCGATTATTTTATCATTTCCAAAATGAAAATCTTCAGTTTCTGCAATGCCATCAGAATTCCAGGTTAAATCCTCTAAAAACATTATTGAATGTGAAATACCTGTAAAATCGTCAGGCGATGCGGCAGAAGAATAGAATACAATCAGCGTTCCATTATTTCGAAGAGAATCTTCGCGAATTATTCCATACTTTCCTGCCAGAATGCAAGTCAGCAATTTTCTCTCATCAATTTCCTGAATTTTAGATTTAAAATAGTCCTTATCATCCAGACTTTTGAAATTCATAAATGAGCACTCCGGTTTAGAACTTTTCAAAATTCTGCTTTCTAATGTATTATCAAATTCCCAGGGAAATCGAACATATGTCGGGAACCATAATCTGGAGTCCTCAGCTAAAATGCCGATTGTATATGTTTTGCCGTAAAAATCATTTCCGCCTCTTGTCTTTTGTTTTCCGGATTCATCAAATAGCACATATTCCTGTCTGATCAGATAAAAGAAAGGTTTTAGTGCAGTAAACTCCAGATTTTCTTTTAAGAACAATGAAAAATCAGTTTGATTATCCTGGCTAAAAATTGATATAGAGCTGAATAATAAAAGAAAGAAAGATATATATCGGAATTTCATAGTTTATTTGATATTTGCGATGGGGACAACATATGCAATCGTAGCAAAACTGCCTGTTGCATCAAATTCACCTTTAGAAACAATACCAATAACTTTGAATTTACCTCCAGTCTGAACAAAAGCTGGCCCGCCAGAGTTCCCCTGTTCAAAACTTCTTGACGTTATGGTAATAAGTCCTGATGAAGAAATCCCTTCCTGTCCAATAGTTGATTCGCTAAACAATGGATTAATTTTTCCTTCTGACGGACCACCTTTACCTAATGAAAATCCCAAAATATAAACCTTTTCACCTGCTTTCAACTTGGTCGAAAGATCTTTATCGTATTCTATATTTGAAGTTCTGTCAGTTTTAAAATATGCCCAGTCATGACTCCAATCGTCTGCATATTTGTAATTTATTTTAATCTTCTCTTTTTTCCGGCCTTTTAATGGTTCAATTGTCTGAGTAACAGTTTTGTCATTACTATCATCCAAAACAACATTGCTGTAATCAAACTCAAACCAGTTATTTATTGACGTAGCTCTGAATTTCACAAAGACCTTACCACCATTAAGTTCAGCTGCATTTATAATTTGAGAGAACTCATCCTGTGCATATCTCCAACTTTGAATACAATGTCTCGCAGTCAGGAGCTTGCCATCTGAACATAAGAATGCAGTGCCGCTCCATCTCATATTTACCTTTTGAGAAGAGCCATTCGGCATACTTACTAAGATTTCAGCAACTTCAAGGAAATAAACTCCATCGCGGAATTGCTCATAAAAGGCCGTTCCGCCTGGCTGTATTTCAGGTTTACGGGCTTCCAATTCACCAACTTTTGTATTTAATTTTTTTATTACTTCTATATATTGATTGTTGTTATTTTTGACTGCTTCAAGTTCTTTTGTTGTCACTTCAGTTTGTTTCACAAATTGTTCTGCCTGTATTGCAAGTCTCATACTATCCTGTAATCTACGATCTTCAGATTTTTGAAGTTCGTCCGAAAGTATAACAACTTTTTTGCTTTGATGGAAAATGAACCAGCCCCCTGTGCAGGCAATGATGATTAATATAACAAGTAAAAAATAAACTAATGTTAGGTATGGTTTAATTGCTTGTTTTGTAACAAGCCCGATCTTCCTTGTGAATCCCATATTAGCAGTGCCCGTTGGTGTGGCATTGAATCTCAGCCTGGGTCCCTCCATTGATAACTGAATCTCATCGCCATTTTTTAAAAGCGCTTCGTTAGCAATAGCTACTCCATTAAGTAGTGTTGGATTCATTTGGGACAAATGAATCAAAAAGTATTCGTTCCCCCTTCTCTCAATTGCTGCATGTTTTCTACTGACAGTTTGATAGTCATCTCCATATTGAATAATACAATTATCAGACCTGCCTATTTCTGCATAGGACATTAATATTGTTTCAAAATCACCGATCTTTTTTCTTCTGCCTGGTGTAAGATATTCCAAAGTATATGCCGGAACATTACCACCGCGCAAAACAGTCATACCTGTTTTTAATGCAGTTGTTTCTTTTGCCATAATGGTTCAGGTTTTATAACTTAAAATATTACTGAAATGTAACGTTTTGAAGGAAAAAGCATTGCTACAAAATTCAATATGATCAGATTGAGAATACATTAACAAAACTGTTAGTTGTATTTACCTAATACTCCCGTAAGTTAAATGATTTTGAGATAAATGTCAATAATTGTCTAATTTTTCTAAAGAAAAATAAAATTAAGTGCGAATTATTTTATGCTTTTCCTGGGAAGATTGCTTTTGACTTGACTATGGTTTTTGTCTTTCATAACTTTGTAATAGCTAGGGCCATAAGCAAAAGAGATAAAAATTAGAAAATGATGTGGCTATTAATTACAGATATTCATTCTTTAATAAAGCAGGGATAAAAAGAGAAGCAAAATATTGATTTTTTTATCAGTACAAATAATGATGTTAAAAATGATAAGCGAGGGGAAATATGCTCATCCATTTTTTTAGTCTCCATTCATTCTGGTTGGAATGTAATCAAAAAGACGAGCTATTTTTATTAAATAAATGCAATTTATTCAAAATTTTATGAAAATTATTTACTTATTTTTAATTTTGATTTGTATTGTTTTGAGTGCATGCCCACTTGTAGACGGATACAAATATCGAATAGGAACATTTCCTGAAACTCCTGTGAATATGGGAGATATTAATTCCGAATATGATGATTATAATTCCACTTCGCCAGAATTAGGTGGAACAACCCCTTTATGTTTCTCCTCAAATAGAAATGGTAATCATAAAGATTTCGATATCATTTATAAACTTCTGGATGTTTATATGAGTAAATCAACTGGAATACTTGAAGTTGAAGAAAATACTAAAGGTAGTTTAGATGTTTTCGCCGCTAATGCAAGTCTTAATGATGCTATACGTATTATAAATACCGGATTTGACGAGTTAGGCCCATATTTGATACCACAGGGACATAGTTATCTTAATCAGGAGTACATATTTTTATATGCTACCAATGAATCGGGGAATTTCGATATAAAATTTACTCAGAATTTAACTGGTGATTCATATTCATCCCCTCTAAATATTAAGTTTCTGAATTCTGCTGAAGATGATTTGTATCCTACCTTAACTGCTGATAGTTCAACTATTTATTTTTGCTCAAACCGGGGAGGCAATTTTGATATTTATAAAGCAGATTTAAACAAAAATAATAATTTGCTCTCTGAATTTAGTGATTCGATACCCAGAATTATTACAAAAGATACAATTTTATCATCTAATTTTGACGATAAATGTCCCTTCATTATTGGAAAACTTATGGTATTTGCTTCGAACAGGTCAGGAGGTTATGGTGGATTTGACTTGTATTACTCGGTTTTTAATAATGGGGAATGGTCCGCACCCGTAAACTTTGGCGATAAAATAAATACCCAGTACGATGAGTATAGACCTATTGTAAAAAGCTTTGCACCTGATTTTACAAATGATTTTATGATTTTTTCAACTAATCGTCCAGGCGGCAAAGGCGGATTTGACTTATATTATGTAGGCATTGACAGAATGACAAAATAAGAGTTATTACTCGTAACACATATGTCCAATTTGCCGGTTATGGTTTTTTGCATTTTAAGGCAGAACTAGGATGGAAAGTTTTTTATTTGTGTTATATTAATGTCTTTCATAACTTTATCACAATGATTTAAAATCATGGCAAGCCTCATTCCTGGTTACGAATACGACATCTTCATAAGTTACCGTCAGAAAGACAATAAATATGACGGCTGGGTAACTGAATTTGTTGATCATCTGAAACTGGAGCTTGAAGCAACTTTTAAAGAAGAGGTAACTGTATATTTTGACAACAATCCTCACGATGGACTTTTAGAAATACATGAAGTAAATGCCTCGTTGAAGGAGAAACTAAAATGTCTGGTTTTTATACCGATTATCTCTCAAACATATTGCGACCTGAAAAGCTTTGCATGGCGTCATGAGTTTTGCGCTTTTAATCAAATGCTAAAAGGAGATCCACTAGGTAGAGATATCAAATTGGCTGGTGGAAATGTGGCAAGTAGAATATTGCCAATCAAGATACATGACCTGGATCCGGAAGACAGAACTCTGCTTGAATATGAACTGGGAGGAGCCCTTAGATCCATAGAGTTTATTTTTAGGTCAGCCGGTGTTAACAGACCTCTGAATTCTTCAGATAATCCTGATAAAAATCTTAATAAATCCTTTTATCGCGATCAGATAAATAAGGTGGCAAATGCTGTAAAAGAGATTATTACTGCATTAAGAAAACATAATCAGCAGAATAGCGATATTAGAATTAACGTGGTCAAAATAAAACCTGCTTACGATACTATAAGTCTGAAGCCAGGAATTCTTATAGGATCTTTAGTAATTCTGACACTAATAGTACTGACGTATTTCTTTTTTTCTAACAGATCGGATTCCTCAAACCAGGTTGAAAAGTCAATTGCAGTACTGCCTTTTAAGAATGATAGTCCTGAGGAAGAAAACACTTACTTCACCAATAGCATAATGGCGGAGGTGATAAATAATCTTCAGACTATAAAAGATCTCAGAGTTGTATCACATAATTCAGTAGATCGATTTAAGGATAGTGAGAAAGCGTCTACTACTGAAATTGCTAAAAAGCTGGATGTAAATTATATTGTTTTAGGTAATGTTCAAAAATATGCTACTAGAGTCATTGTTAAAGTTAAATTAATAGAAGCTAAGAATGGCAGACAACTATGGGCTGATTCATATAATAAGGAAATAAATGGAACTAAAAACATATTCAGTATCCAGAGTCGGATTGCAGAGGCAATCGCATCAAAACTGAAAGTAATCATTACAACTGAGGAAAAAGAAATTATAGAAAAAACTCCAACTACTAGTCTTTATGCATATGACCTTTATCAGAGGGGAAATGAGGAATATTGGAAGTACCTGGCAGATAAAAACAATACCAACGAGCTTGAAAAGGCAGAAGAATTATTTCATAGGTCATTGAAATCTGATTCTTCATTCGCAAAGGCATATGCCAGATTAGCTTTAGTTAACAAAGATAAGAGTCAGTTTGAATTGCAATCTTCTCATGCTAACGAGATACTGGATTCTGTTCTGATCTTTGCTAACAAGGCGCTCTTCTTAGATGTTCAGCTAGCAGAAGCTTATACTTGCAAAGGGTTTTATTATTTGTCAGATGGTAATTCAGCACAAGCATTAAAACAATTCGATGCTGCATTAAGATATAATCCAAATGATTGGATGGCATACCAATATGAAGGATATTTATATCTATTTCTCAACAAGAATTTGAATTATGTTAAAGCAATAGAAAACCTACAAAATGCTGTCAGTATAAACAAAGGGAAAGAACTTTCGACCTTACTTCGCGATTTAGGAAATGCATATGGTCAAAATGCTGGATTAATCGAAATAGCTAATAAGTATTACCATCAAGCTTTCCTCCTAGATAGCGATTCTTCATTATACTTTTTAAGTTTAGCAAGCACGGAGATGCTTCTAGGAAATTTTAAAGAATCTGTAGAATGGTGTAATAAAGCTTATTCCAAAGACCCAAACAATCCTAATATTTTGAGGGATTTCTCATTCTATTATCTTTTTCTTGACCAATCTGAAAAGGCATTAAAATATTTTAAAAAATATGTGGATAGGATAGAAGCTTCCGGGCATTTAACTATTGCTTACATTAATCGTATAGGATTTGCTTACTGGGATAATGGCTTTAAAAAGGAGGGAAACCACTATTTTAGCGAACAAATAAAGATCGCAGAGGAGACGATTAAAAATGGGAGACTGTATTATCCTCCTTATAGATTATCACCTTATTATGATCTTGCAAGTGCTTATGTCTGGATGGGAGAAAAGAAAAAAGCATATGAGAGTTTAAGAGTTTGGGCAGGAATCCCTGTTTGTTCACTATGGGAAGTGATCCTTATAAAAAAAGATCCTTTATTTAAAAGTATCAGAAATGAACCTGAATTTCAGCAGATTGTCAGAGATGTTGAAGCAAACTACAAGTTAGAACATGAAAGAGTCATGAATTGGATTGAAGGACATGGAAAAGTTTAAAATTGCTATTAAATCAAGAACATTATCAATTCGTATATTAACCGGCTGGACACTATTATTATCTAAATATTTAACGATCTGTATTTTATTTGGCTCTTCAAAGATCCAGCACGGGTAATCAAGTTTGTTTAACAAGTTTTTTGTCAAGCATATAGTATCATTAATATTAGGCTTAACTGGCCCTATCATAGACCATTCACCTAATACATCTGGTTGAAATGATCTTTGTGTCTGAACAGGAATATATATCTTTTGCACGATAAAACAGGGATAAGCTAATTCCCAATATTGACAGTACTAGCATCTGTCATTTTATTATCTTCTCCTTATATAGTTGATCAATCAATAATTGATGCAGGATAATCATGTCTTCATAAGATTTTTTATCATCTAGAATACGACTAATAACACTTATCAAGCTTGTTTTATTTGACTTCTGATCGGTTTCAATAGAAATTGAGTATACATTATATTTCAGAAGATAATTTTGAATCTCCTCTGATATTAACTGTTTAGCTAGATCTGACTTGTTACTTTTAATTACAAAGTGATCATCAAAATCTTTTCTACCAACTTCTATTTCTGGTTTTCCAATTTTTTTCAATATTTTATCAAATATGTCTTTCCAACTAATAATGAGTTCAAAGTCTTGTAATGAATCAAATGAAACTTGAAATTTTAAAGGTCTGAAATCAGATTCTGTTATTTCAATTCTCCAGTTTTTATAAGGAATTGAAATATTAAGTATTTCCTCATCATAGCTTACAGTATGTTTTATTGTAAAATCACCGCTAAATAATTTGCTAATTTCACTAAACAATTCTCTTTTTGCACTAATATCAAGGAAGCCAAGTGTCCGGGTTACAAAAATCTGTTTTAGTATGTTGTCTTTACTTTTAGTTTTCATGTCAATTTATTTTAAGGATTATTAGGTAAGTGTCCTTTTCAATTTATATGGATGATTCCTATATTTCTCTCCACCAATTACCAAAGTTACACCTTGCAAAGGCCGAAGTCAATTTTTTTATTCCAAAGAAAAATCCACCCACCCAAGATTAACTCAGATGGATTGGATTATGAGAGAAACCCAAACACTTAATTAACTGATTAATTATCTTTTAAACAGCGAACAGAAAACCAACTCTTCCTAGGGCTACCGAGCTTGTACACGCTGCCATCATAATAATAATGTATTCGCCATTTGGCGGATACACGACTCTGGCGGAAAACATTTATTTTTGATTCTTTTGCCATCCTGTTAGTTGTTTAGATACTTTTTCTACCTGAGTATTCACTTCTACAAATCGCTTCAGGCTTATCTGATGCATGTCTTTCATAAGGCGCACCAACAAACGTATTACCTCAATATGTTCACGGCCGTTTGGTGTGTTGCCTGCTTATCAACACGACTATTAGCCCTGTATATCAGCGTTATCAGCTCAATAGTCTCCTTCTTTAAACTTTCACCTACCGTATATTTATATTCCTTACTGAAATCTTTCGTAAAACGAAATATCTCAAGCAACAAATCATACGTTGCTTGAGATACTGGGAGTTCATCATATTGTGCCATGCTTTTTCAAAAATCGACCACTTCGTGGTAAATAAATCAAATAGTAGAATAGACAAATAAATCAAAAATCCCTGACACACCGAACAGAATAGCCAAGAACCTTTATGTCGTTGGCCCTGTTCACACTGGTGCCATCGTAGTGCATGTTCCTTTTCCAGGCGTACCATGTAGAGTACTCCGTAGAACTCCACCAGAAACCGTAATTCCCAATGATGTAGTACAACCCATCGCCGCCACGGTTGCCACCCGGAAGAGCTGTAAAGCCCGTTTCATTCGTGGCACCGGTGTTGGGGCTGGCCCAATGGGCTGTGCCGGATTCTTTCAACTTATCGCCGGCAATACTTTCACCGCCCAAATAGGTTGTCAGTGTTGTCCATTCGGCATCACTTGGCACATGCCAGCTTGTGGGACATACATTTCTGCCCCCATTGCTTGCTACCTTCGTTGCTGCATTATTATCTACTACATACCAATTATACAGTCTCCCATAAGTAATTGAATTTGCCGGAGTATTACTGTAATCGCTATAGGCTCCAGTAGTTAAAGCAATCCACGTTGTATTATCTGTTATATTGGGTATTGGTGTGCCATCGTTATATTTAGTGGTTCCAAGGTTCTCTGCCATCCATACCTGTGCGCCAATGGTTACAATATTATAAATATTGCCGTCTATATCGGTTATTGGGCCTAAAGGCGTAACTGAGTTTGAAGCAGAACTTGCCACACTTGTACCAATTGCATTTGTGGCTGTTATAGTAAAGGTATAGGCAGTTCCATTAGTGAGACCTGTCACAGTAATAGGGCTGGCAGTTCCGGTGCCTGTAATACTACCCGGGCTTGAAGTGACCGTGTATCCTGTTATTGCAGAGCCACCATTACTTACAGGTGCTGTAAATGTTACTGTAGCTTGAGCATTTCCTGCTGTTGCTGTCCCTATTGTTGGTGCTCCCGGAACTGTCGAAGCCGCAACACTTGTAAAAGTTATTTCATTTCCGTAAGCTGTCCCAGCACCATTGGTTGCATAAGCCCTCACATAATACATTGTATTGGCTGTTAATCCAGTCAGATTGCTTGTAAAACTTCCTGTGCCTGATCCATCAGTAGTTTTACTATTACTCGTGGTCGCACCTGAAGAAGTGTTCCAGCATACACCTCGTACAGTAACTGATGCTCCTCCATCGCTGGTTATATTTCCACCACTGCTGGCTGTTGTCGTTGTAATTGAAGTTATCGCTGTAGTTGTGAGGGTTGGAACTGATAATAAAACTGTTGTAAAAGATATCTCACTTCCATATACTGTCTCACTTCCTTTGCTTATATATGCTTTGATGTAGTATTTTGTCCCTACTGCCAGGTTCTTCAGCTGACTTGTAAAACCTCCAATAAGAGGCGCCCCTAGTTTTGTTGTTGAATCGGCAACAGTTACATTAGGTGTTGTTGCATAGCAATGTCCATGCTGAGTGGCACCATCTCCAAGATCTATTACATTGCCGGATACTTCTGCAGAATTGATTAAGACATTGCTTACATTTCCGGTTGAAACAAACATCTTCTTTTCAAACTTATTACAAGTGACGGGGACTATTAAACATAGTAAAAGGCACAACAAAAAAAGTAACTTTGGTGTATTATTTTTCATGGCAATTGAATTACCAGTTAATAGTTTACAAAAACTGTTTTTTATATTACCTGAGAATAAAAATGAAATAGCCTCCTTCATCTCCAATATCCTTTTATCCTTTGTTTCTCCAAACTGAGGTTTTAAATTTCTATTATTTATTACAGCAATTTTGAAATTGTTGAACAGCTGCTCCGAAGGGAGATATTTTTCAGCTTGGACTTCAATAAAAACTACTTCGTTAAGAAAAATGGAATCTTTTCCGGAATCCAGGTAATCTGCTTGTTCTTACCCGCTTTAATATTATCCCCAACATCACCTGAAAGAGATTTCATCCTGATAGGCTCACCATTTTTCTTCTCCATTTCAACCCACACATAAAACATATCAGATTGCCTGCCGTCAATAAAATCGTACGAAATCGACAATTGGCGACCATCAAAATCTAATTTAGCTGGAGTTATCTGAAAACCCTGAGAGAAAGATGCAAGAGGTAAGAAAAAGCAAGAAAGAATTAGAATAAGTTTTTGTGAGTTCATAAAGTAACAGTTATGATAATAAAACAAAATCTTAATCTTCTACCAAATTTAAACAATACAAATCAATAGATAGTAATATTATTAATAATAAATCATCTAACTAAGTTACCAATTCGTATACATTGAGAATGATTTAGTACTGTTGATTCTAAATGGTTCTTGAGATTTTATGTCAGTGTCACGCTTTCCAGTCAGGTAAAATATTTTTGTCCGGTATAGGTTTATTGACGAAATTTATAATAAAATTTAAAAAACGTTAATTATTGTAAATTAAAAATTCACTAGCATGGAACAAGAGAAAAGTTCAGTATCAGGGAGTTTGAAGGATATTAGGTTTAATGCCTTTTATTTCGTATATGTATTTATCATAGCTATCATTGGGATATTAGGATTTTTACAGACATTAAAGGGGAAAGATTGGTTGTCTATATTATTTCTGATTCTTGCATTGATTGCTTTTATCCATAGAATTTCTGCCTTAACAAGAAATAAGTATATACGGCTTGATAAACAGAGCAAAAGAATTATTATATATGGTTTTTGCGGGATTGCACTGCGGAAGTATAAATATGACCGTTTATTTTTCAAAGACAAAGAGCTTTACAGGGAATATGGCGGGAAAACCAAATTCATAAACATTCTACGCTCACAATGCAGGAAGGATGATTTTGAAGCTTTTGTCGTGGAAGTAAACAAAGGAGGTTAAAGAGATAATTGAGAAATCCCCAGAAGCTGATTTCCGCTGTCTGGTAAGTTTCTATTTTCAAAATATGGTCACCCAAATTATTTATTATTAATGGTTAAATAATTGAATTTTTTAAATGCACGAACAGCACGAACATAGTAGTAATCGTTGTGCTTATCGGCGTCGTACTGGAGGCCATAGATGAAGACCTGACCCCACGCGTTGTAGTTAGCGCCCTCGGTAGAACTCCAAACTTTGATTCTAAAATTTTGATTAACTTTAATCATTCTTAGTATTAACGAGCATTTATTATGTTAAAATTAGGTTGATATGGAACCATTAATATTAAAACACAGATTATCGACTATGCTTTCTTTAGTTTTTGGTGTACTTTTAATATTTTCCGGAATTTTCCATTTAATCGATAAAGAAGCGACGTTAAAATTTATAAACTGGTTTGGATCTATCTTTAATATAGTTTTGGGTGCAGCAATAATTTTCTCAGCTGTAAAATCTTACATATCTCATATTAGTGTCAGTGAAAATTACCTGAAGATAAAGTGGAGCTCTAGTTTCAGAGAGGTTAAAATCCAAGATATGGAAATTAAAATGATCATTTTAAGTAAGTCTTATGTAGAAATTCAAAGACAAGGGAAGAAAGCTTCAGTGATGTCGATTGAATTTTGGAGGAAAAAAAACAAAAACCAAAGTCTATGAGTTTCTTACTGAATATGCTCAGCAAAAGAACCTTCCATTGGATATTCGATATAAGCAAAAGAAAGATCTGATATCATAACATTGGATAACTGAATTTTATATCAGCCTCATTTCTGATTTGCAGACTTACATTCCCACTGACTTAGTTTCTTTATCAAGGCACGGAGATGCTACTCTTAAATCAAATAATTAGTTGATCCTTAATAATTAT
>PMIJ01000157.1 GCA_003157015.1 Bacteroidales bacterium | reverse complement strand
CATGCCGGGCGCACTAAAAAAGGCCGGAATAATCAACCCGGCCTTTCCTCTATCAACAAGAATATTCTTATAGAAGTTTAAGTTTAATATTTCTGAACCATACATCACTGCCATGGTCCTGAAGCCCTATGTAACCTTCTTTTGCAGGATTGGCAAACCATTCAAAATCTTTAAATTTCGAATTGGCAATCATCTTCTTCCAGTCCTCTGTCCACAGATGGTACTCAACTACATTTTTACCATTCTGGGAATATACGACTGTTCCCTGGTAAACAAGAATATGAATATGATTCCATTGACCGAAAGATTTTGTATTCTGCGGTTTTGCCGGAATAAGATCATAGAGGGAACCGGCCATACGGTCACCATTCTCTCCCAGTTTTGCATCAGGATGATTTTCATTATCCAGAAGCTGCATCTCAGGAGCTGATTTCCATATAGGTTCATTTGGTATCTCCTGTGCAAGAATAAATACGCCGCTGTTTCCACCTTTGCCGATCTTCCATTCCAGGTCGAGTTCGAAATTGCTTAATTTCTTATCATAGATAAGATCACCGCCATTGCCGGCTTCGCCAGTTCCGGATTCGATACAATGAAGAGTGCCATCAACCACTTCCCATCCAGCAGCGGGGAATGTTGGTTTATTGTAGCCGCGCCAACCTGTTGTTGTTTTACCGTCAAAAATGGAGACAAAACCGTCATCTTTTTTAGATTTGCATGAAGTTACAAGTCCTACAACAAGCACACATGAGAAAATAATTTTAAATAGTTTCATAGTACATATTATATTAAAAGTTAAAAGTCACAGGCTTAATTAGCCTGTGACTTGTATCAACTAAGCAGGCATATCGGGTAAAGTAAAGCCTTTACGGTAGGTATGCTTAATCATTTCGGAAGCAAATTGTTTGGCAGGCATTGGTTCGGTCCATTTTCTATCAAACTTAGGATCGCCGTTAGTGATTGTAAAATTATCTGAAATACAGATTTTTACATTGTCGGAATCGCCGATATTTGTGAATTCCATCTTATCACCGTTCCATTCAAGTTCTTTATTAAGTCCCTGAAGCCTTACAGCCAGAACACCCATAACAACCATTTCGTTAAATGGACCTGATTCTGAGAAATCAGATTTTGTTTTAACTCTGGTATCAGCGCTTTCTTTGCAAGCTCTCACCCAATCCATTTCATGACCGCCATCCATTGCTTTTTCAATTCTTCTTTCTGTTTTTGGAACAACAGGTTTACGACCCGACAATAACCATGGCCTTACACCGTAGCAACCACAGATCAGAGTGTCTTTAGTGCCGTGGAAGATAACTCCGCCTCCGGCATCATTCATATCTTTTCCTGCCGGCCAGCCTGCCGGTTTAGGAGGTTCGAGACCACCGTCATACCAGGTTACCTGAACTTCGGGATATTTGATTTTTGCACCTTTAGGAGCAACTCTTTCAGGGAATGTAAGAGTGACCATCTGAGCATTCGGTGCACAGTCGGTTAATAAAAGTGTTGAACTTCCCTGAGCTTTAATCGGATATCCTAATTTAAGACCCTTAAAAATCGGATGCATAATATGGCAAGCCATATCGCCGAGTGCGCCAGTCCCAAAATCCCACCAGCCTCTCCAGTTCCAGGGAGTATAAACGCTATTATAAGGACGCATTTTTGTCGGACCAATGAAAAGATCCCAGTTAAGTGTATCAGGTACCCACTCTCCTTTTGGAACGTTAAGTCCCTGTGGCCAGATAGGACGATCGGTAAAAGCTTCAACTTTTTTCACTTCACCAATCTCACCGTTCTGTATCCATTCAATAGTCTGGTTTACACCTTCGTCTGATGAACCCTGGTTACCCATCTGAGTAGCAACTTTGTATTTTGCTGCAAGCTTGGTTAATAACCTTGATTCATAAACAGTATGTGTTAACGGCTTCTGGCAATAAACATGCTTACCCATAGTGATTGCATTAGCTGAAACACCTGCATGTGAATGGTCGGCTGTAGCACAAATTACTGCATCAATTGATTTTCCCATTTCATCATACATCTTTCGCCAATCCCAATATGCTTTAGCATCGGGATGTGCAGCAAACACTCTTTTAGCATAACCCCAGTCAACATCGCATAGGGCTACGATGTTTTCGGTTGGAGCAACGTGCATCAGGTTTGAATTGCCCATACCGCCGATACCAACAACAGCTATGTTCAGCTTATCGCTTGGAGCCGGGGTTTTGCGGCCAATACCGCTGACAACCTTGCTCGGTAGTATTGTCAAACCTGCTGCAACAGCGCCGGTTGTTCCAAGAAACCTCCGGCGTGTAATGTTTTTTGAATTTTCTTTCATCTCAGGTAAATTAAAATTTATAATTGATCGATAAAATTAATAATTTTAGAATAAGTCAGACATCCGGATCGGTATATTTAAAACATAAAACGGATTATAATTCCCGTATCCATATATTTCTGAAACCAACCGGATTTCCATGATCCTGCAGTTCAATGCTTCCCGGACCATGTTTCTTAATAAAATACTCAGGTATTCCTATGTATTCGGTAGGCCCTCTCAGTACAACATTATTCTGAACCAGGACACCATTCTGAAGAACGGTAACCCTTGGAGGAGTAACATATATGGTAGTGTCCGCTCCGAAGGTTGGGGCTGTATAAATAACATCATATGTCTGCCATTCGCCCGGTTTCCGGCAAACGTTTACCAGAGGTGCATATTGTTTATACATACTTGCGGCCTGACCGTTGCGATACGTTCGGTTATTATAACTGTCAAGCACCTGAATCTCATAAAGTTCCTGCAAAAATACGCCGCTGTTGCCTCTTCCCTGACTTTCGCCGGTTACCTCAGATGGCGTTTTCCATTCAATATGCAGCTGAAAATTCTCAAACTTGCGCTTGCTTTTGATGTAACCGGCTCCTCTGACGCTGATTAAGGCCCCATCCTTAACAATCCACTTTGTAGGATTTCCCTGGACATCGGTCCATTCCGCATTAACATCATTCCCGTTGAACAGGATTATTGCATCTGAAGGTGCATCAGAACTGGTGGCACCAGGCTGAATTATTTTTACTTCAGGCTCCCATATCTCAGTCATCCCGGGAGTCATCTTCTCCAGTTCAGGGTATTTCGAAGCCCCTGTTTTTGGTGCCTGTGGTGTCTGACCAAAGCCATAAACACTGGTTACCAACAATGAACTAAAAATCAACATTTTTTTCATTTTCTTATTCTGGTTAAATTAATTAATAGCTACTCGCATCCGGATAACAATTTTACTGTACAATGTTTTACACAAATATAAAGCGTGATTATTGAAAAACCTAATGATACCTTACTCATTAATAATAATGTGATATTGAAGCTCTTCGCTGCAAGCTACGAAGAACCGGAACGNNCTCCGCAGCAAGCAACGGAGAACCGAGTTTACGAATGAATCAGTCATTAGGTGGACGAATGAAGAATCATTTAAAGTAACGTGGCAAAATATTTATTAACTATTTATTCATAATCGCCGACACTCAAAAAAAAAAATTATTTTTTCAGAAAACGATTGAAATAAAGCAAACCTGCCTTTATATGATTCATTGTCATTCGATTGCGCAATATATTTTCAAATTTTTCTCATTTTAATCTTTTTTTAATAAGAATTTAATGTATATATTTGTTTAGCGGTATCTGTAATCAAATAGACAATGCCGGATTGACCAAAAACCTTTACTCTGAAGAACTTTTTACAATGGCTGACTTAATTTCTGTACATATCGCTTATTATTATATATCTAAATCATCATTACTTACCTACAATTTATTATTACAAGCCTAAAAAATTAGCTAACCTAAAAAAATCAATTATGGCAACATTGCGAAATTTTGTTTTTTTATGTAGGAGAGGCATTCTGACGCTTCTTCTGTTTGGCTTTGCAATCAGCTTCGCCTGTGCTCAGGGAAGAACTGTTAAAGGCAAAGTGACTTCCGCAGCTGAAGGACCAATACCAGGAGTTAACATTCTGCTCCAGGGAACTGTACAGGGAACCATGACCGATGCTGGTGGTAACTATACTATTACAGTTCCGGGTCCGGAAGCAGTCCTTGTATTTTCATTCATCAGTTACACAACCCAAACCATCACCGTTGGAAATCAGACTACAATAGACGTGGTTCTGGCTCCGGCAGTAAGTGCACTTAACGAAGTTGTTGTTACAGGTTATGGCACACAAAAGAAAAGGGAGGTTACCAGTTCCATTGTCAATGTAAAATCTGATGAGTTTAACAAAGGGAATGTTGAAAATCCCGTAGAATTGATTCAGGGAAAAGTAGCCGGTTTATCAATCAATAAACCGGGAGGCGACCCTAACGGAACCTATGATATACGACTGAGAGGTTTGAGTACCATCGGTGCAAATCTGGGGCCGCTTGTGATAATTGACGGTGTAATTGGCGGAGATCTAAATAACATTGATCCTAATGATATTGAATCAATAAACGTTTTAAAGGATGGTTCTGCAGCAGCAATTTATGGAACAAGAGGTTCCAGCGGTGTAATTCTAGTACAGACCAAGAGGGGTAAAAAAGGAACAGCTGTAATCGACTACAATGTTTATGTAACTGCAGAAATGGTCGCCAAGAATACAGATGTTATGAATGCCACACAATGGAGGGCATTGTCAAAAGAAGAGGGATTAGGAACCGACTTTGGCCAAAATACTGACTGGTTTAAGCAAATAGAACAGACAGGTATAAGTGAGGTTCACAATCTTTCAATGTCGGGGGGCACTGATAAGACCAGTTATCGTGCATCAATTAACTATCGTGATGTTCAGGGTGTTGAGATTACCACAGGAAACAAACAGCTTAATGGCAGGATTAATATTACACAAAAAGCGCTTAATGACAAGCTTACCCTCGATTTTAATCTGGGTGCTACCGAAAAAGACATACAATATGGATTTAGTCAGGCTTTCAGATATGCCACAATTTACAATCCAACCGCACCTGTAACCAGTTCCGATCCTGCTTATACCCAATATAACGGATATTTTCAACAGATTTTGTTCGATTATTACAACCCGGTCGCTATCCTTAAGTTAAATACTAATGAAGGTAATAACAGAATAATGAACGTGTCAGCGAAAGGTACTTATGAGATAGTCAAAGGGTTGAGTCTTGATGCCTTTTATTCAGTTCAAAGCAGTGCCAATCTTCAGGGGATATATTATTCCAAGGCTGATTACTGGCAAGGAATGAACAGGAATGGGTTGGCTTCAAAACAGGAAGATAATTCTATAAGCAGACTTTTTGAATCTACTATACATTATACAGGAGATGTAACTTCAACTCTGAACATCAACGTATTAGGCGGCTATTCTTATCAGGATTTCACCAATCAGGGTTCGTACGTACAGGGAGGAAATTTTCTGACAGATGATTTCACTTACAATAATCTTAGCGCCGCGCTTGATTTTAAAAATGGCAAAGGCACAATAACCAGTTACGAAGATTCAAATAAACTGATTGCATTTTTTGGACGGGTAAACGTTAACCTCAACAATATATGGTTTGTAACTGCCAGTGCCAGGTATGAAGGTTCATCAAGGTTTGGTTCGGCCAACAAATGGGGATTGTTTCCGGCAATCGGGGGAGGAGCCGATATATCAAAATTGATAAATGTCAGTTTTATTGATAACCTCAAATTGCGTGCTAACTACGGTATTACAGGAAACCAGCCTTCATCAAGTTATCTGTCGTTGCTGACTCTTGGACCTAACGGGAACTTCTATTATAATGGAAATTTTGGTCCCGCATATTCTCCCNNTTTGACTTTTCTATGTTTAATTCTAAATTGTCAGGTGCATTTGACTTTTATACGAGAACAACAACGAATTTACTGTTCCAATATAATGTACCTGAACCGCCAAACATTTATAATCAGGCATGGCTGAATCTCGGGAAAATAAAGAGTAGCGGATTGGAGCTTTCACTTAATTATAATGTCTTTAAAAAAGGAAACTTTGCTTACACCTTAACACTTACTCCTTCTTACATACTTGAGAACACACTTGTTTCCCTTTCCGGCACTTATAATGGTGCTGAACTGACTTATGGAAGACAGGAACTTGGTGACATGGGTTCTCCGGGACAGAACGGAACTCCAGTAGCAGTGGTGCAGGAAGGCAAGCCTCTCGGACAAATTCTGACATATGTATATCAGGGAATTGATGCATCGGGTAAATTTATTTTTAAAGACCTAAACGGTGATGGTACAATCAACGGTTCTGACCGGACAGTTACAGGTAACGGATTACCCAAGTTTCTGATAGGATTTGGCAATACGCTTTCTTATAAAAACTGGGACCTGAATGTTTTCTTCCGTGGTGTATTCGGGCACGACCTTGTTAATTCATTCCGTGCATTTTATGAAGTGCCTGCATATATAACATCATATAACCTGCCAAAAACTACAACTAATATGAGAAATGCTGACGGACAACTTCTGGCGGTTACTTCAGGTACATTATCAAGCCTGTATGTTGAAAATGGAGATTTTGTTTCTCTCGATAACGTGGCTTTAGGCTATAACTTCATTTTACCAAAAAGTTCAGCATTCAGTAAGATAAGGTTGTATGTTGCAGGTAATAACCTTTTCTATATTACCAAATATACAGGTGTGGATCCAAACCCCAGATATACTGATCCTGAAACTGGTAATACCCCGCTCATAACCGGTATGGACCGGAGAGATACATGGTTCAGGACCAGATCTTTTACTTTTGGTGCAAACTTTGTTTTTTAATCCTGAAAATGAATGAGATATGAAATCAAAAGAAAGAATTAAAATGAAAAAATCATTATATCTGTTTAGAGTCATAATGATTCTATTGGGAGTGGCTGCTTTCAGCCAGGCTTGTACCAAACTGGATGAAACATTATACAGTCAGGTAACACCAGCCAATTTCTTTAAATCTGAGGCAGAATTTGTTTCTGCACTTGGTGCTGCTTACACTCAAATGGGAGGATATGCTACGGGTGATATTAACGAAGTCCAGGAGATGACCACTGATGAAGTAGTTGTTCCTACCAGGGGATCTGACTGGGACGATGGCGGTACCCAGAGAAGACTTCATCTGCATTCATGGGGGTATGATGACGAATTTATGAATGGTCCGTGGGCTTTTTGTTATTCCGGCGTTAGTACTGCTAACAGACTGATCTACCAGTTCACGACTTTGTCTGCAAATGGACAGGTAGATGCAACTGTTGCAGGTGCCTATCTTGCAGAACTCACCTCACTCCGCAGTTTCTTTTACTGGCAGTTGATTGATTTGTACGGAAACGTACCTTATGACAATGACTTTGCAAATGCACAGGCAGCTCCGCCTCAGGTTCCAAGGGCGACGGTTTTCACAAATGTTGTTGCCGATCTGGAAACAAATGTTCCCCTTCTGACAAAAAATGTAGATGGAACAACCTATGGCCGAATGAATTACTGGGCAGGAAAATTCTTACTGGCAAAGTTATACATGAATTCACAGGTTTATTCCGGAACAGCACAGTGGGATGCAGCGATTGCTGCATGTGATGAGATTATCAACTCAGGCAAATATTCTCTGGAATCCAATTATTTTGCCAATTTCGATGTGAACAATTCCGGTTCCAAAGAATTTATCTTTGCCATACCCTACGACAAGATATTCTTCACAGGATTCAATATGAATGCAGCAACTTTGCACTATGCCAGTCAGTATACTTATAATCTTACATTCCAGCCATGGAATGGTTACTGCTCGCTCGAGAAGTTCTATAACTCATATTCTAATAATGATCTCCGAAAAGGCGATGTAGGTACACTGACAGGTCCCGCAACAAAACGAGGTAATTTCCTTGCAGGTTATCAGTACAATTTAGGAGGCGGAGTATGTATCGACGATGGCGCTGATGGGGCTGATCCCGATGGGAAACCTGTTAATTTTGGTAATATAGGTGACCTTATTAATGGACAACCTGCTGCGCAGATCAATGAACTTGGCCCCCAGGCATGGCGCCAGTCAGGTGTCAGAATAGGCAAATGGGAATTTGAGATAGGAGGTACCTCAGATATGAGTAACGATTATTCAGTATTCCGTTATGCCGATGTATTGTTAATGAAAGCCGAAGCACTCTGGCGTAAGAGCCAGAGCAGTACCGATGCCGGGGCACTGGCACTGGTAAACCAGATCAGAGAGCGTGCCGGACTGACCGATCTGACCAGTCTGGATGGTGCACTGAGTTTTGATCTTGCAAGCGGAAGTGTTCCAGGGGGAGAATTATTCAATGAAAGGGGACGTGAGATGTTTGCTGAACATTCCAGGCGTCAGGATCTGATCAGGTTTGGATTATGGGGCCAGGTTAATAAATGGATTCTTCCACATCACAATACTACCGATGTTGTAAATGCAAAAACGGATACTTATCTTACTCTGTATCCAATTCCTAAAATACAGATGGCCGCTAACTCCAATCTGGTTCAGAACCCGGGTTACTAGCAATAATATTTGAATAAATTCATTATAGAGAGCAGGCAATTATTATATTTGCCTGCTCTCTTTTATTAATACAGCCTCTCCCCAACCCCGGTTGATGGACCTCATCCCCAACCCCTTCTCCCAGGGGAGAAGGGGCTTAAGAAAAAACAATCTGTATTAAGTCCCTCTCCCCTGGGAGAGGGATTTAGGGTGAGGTAAATCCAGGGCTGGGAGAGGGATTTAGGGAGAGGTAAAAATAAAGAAGGGATTATTTTTGAGTTTAAAAGACGATATAATAAATTTTCAAACTGTTTATATAATTATATGGGTTATTTTAGGTTCAGGAATATAATGATTTTAATGGTATTGACAATTCCCATTCTGTCGTCGTCCTGCAGGTCAAGCCATTCTGACCAAACTCATGCCCCGCTTTTTTCACTTCTTGATAAAAAGCGTACGCATATCGATTTTGTGAACCAGGTAGATTATACTGAGGAATACAATACCTATACTTACAGAAATTTTTACAACGGTGCAGGTGTAGGTATCGGCGACTTTAATAACGATGGATTACCTGATATATATCTTTGCGGAAATCTTGTCGGCAATAAGCTATATATCAACAAAGGTAATTTTGTCTTTGAGGATGTTACTGAACGTGCCGGCGTTGCCTGCAAAGGTTCATGGTCAACCGGAGTCACTATTGCTGATGTCAATGGTGATGGATGGCCCGATATATACGTTTGCAAGTCGGGCAATCCCAACAGTAAAAATCGTCATAATGAGTTGTTTATAAATAACGGAGATCTGACCTTCACTGAAAAATCCACTGAATACGGTCTTGATATAACCGGATTGTCAAACCATGCTGCATTTTTTGACTATGACCACGATGGGGACCTCGATTGTTATCTGCTGAGCAATTCCTTTCAGTCTGTGACTGATTTCGACATGAAACCCGGGCAAAGAGAAATACGCGATACGCTTGGGGCAAACAGACTATTCCGTAATGATAACGGCCATTTTGTAGACGTTAGCAGGGAAGCAGGTATATATGGAAGCAAGATCGGTTTTGGACTTGGAGTTACCATCGGAGATGTGAATCGCGACGGCTGGCCCGATATTTATGTATCAAACGATTTTTTTGAACGCGATTACCTTTATATTAACAATAAAGACGGCACATTCACTGAATCACTTGAGAACCAGATGGGCGAGATCAGTCTGGGTGCAATGGGCGCTGATATGGCAGATATCAACAACGATGCCTGGCCCGAGATCTTTGTGACTGAAATGACTCCTGAAGAAAATGCACGGCAGAAAACTAAGGCAATGTTTGAAAGCTGGGATACTTATCAACAGAAACTAGCCAAAGGGTACTATCGTCAATTCGCCAGGAACACGCTTCAACTGAATAATCAAAACGGTTCTTTCAGTGAAATAGGCAGGTTAAGTGGTGTCAGTACAACAGACTGGAGTTGGGGAGCGCTAATTATGGACCTTGACAATGACGGATGGAAAGACATATTTGTTGCCAATGGTATTTATAAAGATCTGCTTGACCGCGATTACCTTGACATTTATTCAGATCCTTCTGTAATGAGATCTATGATAAAAACGGAGAAAAAAGCAATATTAAAACTGATTGAGATGATCCCTTCCGTGAGGATTCCAAATTATGCATTTCATAACAACAAGGACCTGACTTTTACCAATGTATCTGAATCCTGGGGCCTTGGCACACCTTCCTTTTCCAATGGTGCAGCCTATGCAGATCTTGATAACGACGGAGATCTTGATCTGGTAGTCAACAATGTGAATATGCCTCCGTTTATATACAGGAATGAAACAAACAAAAAGCCCGGATCAAATTTTCTTATGGTTACTCTGAAGGGTACCGGAAAGAATACCGGAGCTATCGGAGCGGAAGTTACTTTATACTATGGCGGAAAAATCAATTACGAGGAACTTATGCCAATGCGCGGATTCCAATCTTCAGTTGATAACCGGCTTCATTTTGGCCTTGGAAATGCAACGATAATTGATTCGATGATAGTCGACTGGCCCGATGGGAAATGCACTGTTTTACACGATATTGCTGTAAATCAGTTTCTGAAATTGTATCAGAAAGATGCAGTTAACAGGATTCTGAATGCGACTGAAAAGAAAGTTGCTCCAATATTTCAGAAAGAGGATAAGATTGCCGGACTGGATTTTAAACATAAAGAGAATGATTTTAATGAATTTGACCGTGACAGGCTTCTCTTTCAGATGATTTCCAATGAAGGACCTCATATAGCTGTTGGTGATGTAAACGGTGACGGGCTTGATGATATTTTTATATGTGGCGCAAGCGGTTCTCCCGGCGCTTTGTATGTGCAGGACAGAAATGGCCATTTTAAAAAAACAAATGAAGAATTGTTTGAAGCAGACAAGTTATGTGAAGACACGGATTGTGCTTTTTTTGATGCGGATGGAGATGGCGATCTGGATCTATATGTGGCAAGCGGAGGTAGTCAGTTTCCATCGAGTTCATCTGCGTTGGCTGATCGATTGTACATAAACGATGGTAAAGGACATTTCGTGAAATCCGCACAGATCCTGCCTGCCGGAAAATATGAAAGTACTTCCTGTGTGAGACCTGCCGATTTTGACAAAGATGGCCATATTGACCTGTTTGTAGGCATTCGTTGTCGTCCGTTTGAATATGGCTTACCGGCAAATGGTTACCTGTTACAAAATGACGGTCACGGCAATTTTAAAGATGTAACTGCGAAACTGGCACCCGGGCTGTTGAACATCGGCATGATCACAGACATGGTATGGGCTGATGTAAATAATGATGGCTTTCCGGATATGGTAATTGTGGGAGACTGGATGCCGATAAAAATATTTATTAATGAAAATGGGATCTTTAAAGATGAATCTGAAAGCTATGGCTTATCGAATACAGAAGGATGGTGGCATTCAATTGTCGCGAAAGATCTGAATGGTGACGGCAAGATAGATTTTATATTAGGCAATAATGGACTGAATTCGCGTTTTAAGGCATCAGCAAGCAGGCCCATTACAATGTACGTAAATGATTTTGATCTCAATGGAAGCGTTGAACAGATTATTTGTGCTTATAATGGAGATAAATCATATCCGGTAGCAATGAAGGATGACATTGTAAAACAAATTCCTTCTCTGGCCGTTAAGTTTAAGAAGTTCGAGGATTATAAGGATGCAACAATTGAGGATCTTTTTTCTCCTGAAATTTTACAGCGGTCAGTTAAGCTAAATGCAAAGTATATGCAGAGTTGCGTAATGATCAATACAGGCAAGGGATCTTTTCATCTTAGTCCTCTTCCTTTGGAGGCTCAGTTTTCACCGGTCTATGCAATTACCGCTGATGATTTTGATCATGATGGAATATGTGATATCTTAATCGGAGGAAATCAATACCGGGCAAAACCCCAGACAGGCATCAACGATGCAAGTTATGGTCTGTTTTTAAAAGGTGACACTGGCGGGACATGGAGATCTGTTTCCTCCCTTAATTCGGGGATTTTTACTAAAGGCGAAATACGTGATATGAAGATTCTGCATATAAATGGCACACGTATCATTGCTGTTGCAAGAAATAATGATAATTTGCAATTTTATAAATATTGACAGAAATATATGAAGACAAAAATCAACTGGATATTGATTATCTTAATTTCAGGAATTATTATTTCCGGATGTTCACCAAGAGCAAAATATGAGCGAAGGTTAAAACATGAACTAGCAAGCGGGGTAAGATATGATTCATTATTTCTTGGCTTATACTTTGGAATGCCTGAAAAGGTTTTCTATGTGCATTGCTGGAATCTTAACCATAAAGGATTACTAAAACAAGGTGAGACCAATACAACTGCAGAATATCAATTGAAAGACGAATTGAAATATCCGGCTTTAATGGATTTTTATCCGAAATTTAATCAGGGTAAAATTTCTGAGATGCCGGTAACGTTCAAATATAAAGGATGGGCCCCATGGAATAAAAATTTATCTTCTGTTAATCTTCAGAATGAAGTGCTTAAATGGTACGAAAAAATCTATGGTGGTGGCTTTATAATGGTTAAGCATCATTCTCATGGTAAAGCTTATGTAAAGATCGATGGAAACCGACGCATCACAATATTTGTTGGAGATGATTTGCATGTTTGGGCTGTATTTACTGATATGTCTGTAAAAAAAGGATGGAACGATTCAGTTTCTAAGCCTGAGAATAATACGTCTGATACCACAAGTAGTTTAAAGAAATAGGATGCTATTAAATGCGCAATTTAAATTACTCCCTAAATCTCCATTCAGTGGGGGGGTCAGACAAAAAAAGTCCCCTGCCTGGATGGTTTTGGGGTTGTATTTGTTGATGCCATTATTCATAATTGCCTGTGCTAAACAGTCAGGTAATAAATTGTTTACACTTATACCTTCCTCTGTCACACATGCTGATTTTATCAACAAATTAGATTATGAAACCCAGATGAAGAAAAAATTCAATGTTTATACGTTCCGTAATTTTTACAATGGCGGAGGGGTTGCTCTGGGTGATATTAATAATGATGGTCTTATCGATATATTCATGACCTCAAATATGGGTAAGAATAAGCTTTATCTGAATAAGGGAAATTTTGAGTTTGAGGATATATCTCAAAAAGCGGGTATCGAGGGCAAAGGTTGGTCAACAGGAGTCAGCTTTGCGGATGTTAATGGAGACGGATTGTTAGATATATATGTTTGCAAATCTGGAAATGAAGCAGGTGCTGAGAATCATAACGAATTGTATATAAACAATGGAGATCTGACATTCACTGAAAAAGCAAAAGAATATGGTATAGATGAATCATCAGGCAATTCCACACAGGGAGTGTTTTTTGATTACGATAAAGACGGGGACCTGGACTTGTTTTTATTAAAAAATTTTCCAATTGCTATCGGCAGTTTTAATCTGAAGGATAATAAGCGTTTAGTCCGCGATTCTATCGGAGGAGATAAACTTTTCAGAAACGATGGGAATAAATTTACGGATGTCAGCGCTTCAGCCGGTATATATGGAAGCTCGATTGGATTTGGAATGGGTGTTTCGGTCGGGGATATAAATCAGGATGGCTGGATGGATATCTATGTGTCAAATGATTTTTTTGAACGCGATTATATGTACATAAATAATCATGATGGAACATTTAAGGAAACATTGGTTGATATGATTAAATCTACTCCTATATCATCCATGGGAAGTGATATGGCAGATATTAATAATGATCATTATCCGGAAATATTTGCTACCGATATGCTTCCCGAACATAATGACAGGCTAAAAACAAAAACAACATTTGAAGATTGGGCCAATTATAAATCAAATGTTGATAATGGGTACTATCATCAGTTTACACGTAATATGCTGCAGTTAAACAATACTGACGGTACTTTCAGTGAAATCGGGCGACTGGCAGGGGTATGCGCTACTGACTGGTCCTGGGGTTCAATAATAGCAGATCTGGACAATGACGGTTTGAAAGATATATTTGTTGCAAATGGTATTTACAAGGATCTTACAGATCAGGACTATATCCAGTATTTTTCAAATCGGGATGTAGTTATGTCAATCGTAGTAGGTAAAAATGTTGATTATAAAACCCTCATCGATGCTATTCCATCAGTTAAAATCCCCAGTTATGCTTTTAAGAATATGGGTAACTACCAATTTCAGAATATGGCGGCTTCCTGGGGTCTGGGCAACCCCGGGTTCTCAAATGGTGCGGCCTACGGAGATCTTGATAACGATGGAGATCTTGACCTGGTTGTAAACAATGTAAATTTACCCATGTCAATATACCGTAATGAAACAAATCATCTGTTGCCTGACAATCATTTTCTGAAAGTCATTTTAAAGGGAGAACCAAAGAATACAGAAGCTATCGGCGCCAAAGTGACGGCAATAAATAATGGAAAGTTTGTATATCTCGAACAAATGCCGATACGTGGATATTTGTCGACTGTAGATCCCCGACCTAATCTTGGTCTGGGTTCACTAAAAGTTGTGGATTCCCTTATAGTCGAATGGCCTGATGACCGTGTTACAATTCTAACAAATGTAAAAACAAATCAGATCCTGACTTTGTATCAGAAAGATGCAAAGAAAATGTCTTACCATGTGGTAGGTCCTGTAAGCTCAACAAATAAGTACTTTATAGATATAAGCAGCGAAAAAAGGATAGATTTTGTACATAAAGAGGATGACTTCAATGATTTTGAAATAGAGCCCTTACTATTTCAGATGATGTCGACTGAAGGTCCCCGCATGTGTAAAGGTGATGTAAATGGAGACGGTCTTGAGGACATTTATATATGCGGTGCAAAAGGACAACCCGGAGCGCTGATGATACAACAAAAGGACGGTACTTTTCTTTCAGTTGATAAATCATTATTTGAGAAAGATAAGATATCGGAAGATGTTGATTGCGCAATGTTTGATGCAAATGGAGATGGATATCCTGATCTTTATGTTGCAAGCGGTGGAAATGAATTTCCGGAGAGCTCATCAGCCCTGGCAGATCGTTTATATATAAATGATGGCAAAGGACACTTTACAAAATCTGACCAGGTTTTGCCCACCGGCAAATATGAGAGTACCTCATGTGTACGCCCTGCAGACTTCAATAAAGACGGGGCAATAGATTTATTTGTAGGAATCCGTCTGAAGCCTTTTGAATATGGAGTGCCATGTAATGGTTACATGCTCAAAAATGACGGAAAAGGACATTTTACAGATGTAACAGCTCAGGTTGCACCGGAATTGCTCAATATTGGTATGATCCGCGATATGATGTGGGCAGATGTGAACGGGGATGGAGAACCTGATATGATTATTGCAGGGGACTGGATGCCTTTAAAAGTGTTCATTAATCACAATGGCATTTTTAAAGAAGAAAAAGATGCCTTCAGCTCTGAAAATACTTCGGGTTGGTGGAATTGCCTTGCTGCCGGTGACTTTAATGGAGATGGAAAAATCGATTTTATAGCCGGGAATCATGGTTTAAACTCAAGATTCAAAGCAACACCGGAAAAACCGGTCACTATGTATGTCAGCGATTTTGATCTAAACGGAACAGTAGAACAGATAATCTGCACTTACGATGGAGACAAATCATATCCCCTTGCCTTAAAGCATGATCTGACCCGACAAATTCCGGAATTGTTAAAAAAATACCCGAAATATGAAATGTACAAAGATCAGCAGATTACCGATATATTTACACCGGAACAATTGAAGAATTCTATTCGTTTAGATGCAGATCTCCTTGAAACCTCATTGTTCATAAATGATGGCACGGGGCATTTCACAAGAAAACCTTTACCTCCTGAGGTTCAGTTTTCGACTGTTTATGCTGCAGCAGTTGGCGATTATAACAATGACGGAAACCTTGATATCCTGCTTGGAGGCAATCTTTTCAACGTGAAACCTGAGGTAGGGCGCTATGATGCCAGCTATGGCGCGCTCTTATTAGGTGACGGTCACGGAAATTTCAGCTATGTCCCGGCTAAAACGTCAGGTTTTCATCTTGACGGAGAGATCAGGGATATCAAGGAAGTGACAACCTTAAAAGATAAAATACTGGTAGTTGCCCGCAGCAATGATCCAGTACAGGTTTTTAAAGTATTAAACAGGTGAAGCTTTCATATAAAATTTCAGCTCTTATTCTTTTTACATTATTATTATTATTGACTTTTTCCTGTAAATCTGATAAAGGGAAAAAAGATCAGTTGTTTACTCTGTTACCCCCCTCCTCTACTCATGTCAATTTTAAAAACCAGCTGAAAGAGACAGAACAATCTAACATGGTTGAATATCTGTATTTCAATAACGGAGGAGGAGTCGCCGCCGGTGACATTAATAATGATGGCCTGATAGATTTATATTTCACCTCAAATCAGGGACCGAACAAGTTATATCTTAATAAAGGTAATTTTAAATTTGAGGACATTACCGATTCAGCAGGTGTTGCAGGAACGGGTGACTGGAAAACCGGGGTTACAATGGCAGATGTGAATGGTGACGGATTATTGGATATTTACGTATGCGAGGTAGGCAAATACAAGAGTTTTCATGGGAGAAACCAACTCTTCATCAATCAGGGTAACCTGAAATTTAAAGACGAAGCACATGATTATGGGCTTGATTTTCAGGGTTTTTCTACACAGGCCGCTTTTTTTGATTATGATATGGACGGGGATCTCGATATGTACCTTCTCAATCATTCGGTACATACTTCACGAAGTTATGGCAATGCTTCACTGCGCTTTGACCATGATTCACTTGCGGGAGGCAGACTATTCAGAAATGACGTTGTAAACGGGAAGCATATTTTTCATGATGTAACGCAGGAAGCCGGTATATACAACAGCCAGATCGGGTATGGTTTGGGAGTAAATGTGTGTGACATCAACAACGATGGCCTGCCCGATATTTATGTTTCAAACGATTTTCACGAAAATGATTATCTCTATATCAACAATGGTAATGGCACTTTTTCGGAGCGATTGACAGATTTTATTTCGCATACAAGCAGATCTTCAATGGGTAATGATGTAGGAGATATTAACAATGACGGACATCTGGATATAATAGTCCTGGATATGCTTCCTTTTGATGAAAAAATAAGAAAACAATCCGGGGGAGAGGATGATTATGAGCTCGCTGAATTGAAACTTAAAAACGGTTATAATCACCAATTTGTTCGAAACACTCTTCAGCTAAATTTAGGGGGGGACATGTTTAGTGAAATAGGAGTTTTGTCAGGAGTTTATTCCACAGACTGGAGCTGGTCTCCGTTGTTTTGCGATGTGGATAACGACGGATGGAAGGATCTGTTTATCACTAATGGCATTTACAGACGGGCAAACGATTTGGATTATATTAAATTCCTTACGGGTGGTAACAGAATTTTTCCTGTTAATGATAATAGCAGACTTTCGGATAAGGATTTATATGAAAAAATGCCTCTTTATCCAAATGTCAGTTTTATATATAAAAATAATGGTGATCTCACTTTCACGAATATGGCCAAAGCATGGGGGTTTGATAGGCGGTCCTTTTCCAATGGGTCAACATATGCCGATCTTGATAATGATGGAGCCCTTGACCTGATCGTAAATAATATAAATTCACCGGCTTTTATATACAGAAACAATGCTGAGACACAACTAAAAAACCATTTTTTATCTGTCGCCCTGAAAGGTAAAGGAATGAATACCCGTGGCATTGGAACCCGCGTTACTGTTTATAGTGGTGGTCAGGAACAAATTGCAGAGCAATTTCCAACCAGGGGATTTTTATCAGCTACATCCGACGTGCTTCATTTCGGATTAGGATCCTCAAAAATTATCGATTCGATCCTTGTCCGGTGGCCAGACCTTTCTGAGCAAATGTTAAGAAATGTTGAGGCCGACAAAACTATTACATTGGACATTATCAATGCCTCTAAACCATTACAGAGAAGCAGCAGCAATACTGAAAAGAATAAACTGTTCTCCCCTGCCCTGATTCCCGGCCTAAATTTCACTCATGAAGAAGATGATTGGGTTGACTTTTACCGCGAGCGTCTGATTCCTCACAGTCTTTCTGCAGAAGGGCCGGCTATTGCAGTCGGAGATGTAAATGGCGACGGATTGGACGATCTGTTCATAGGCGGAGCTAAAGGGCAGCCGGCTAAGATATTTATTCAACAAAAAGACGGATCTTTCAAAGCTCTGGATGTTCCATTGCTTGACAGGGAGCGGTTTGCAGATGATGTTGATGCTGTTTTTTTTGATGCTGACGGTGACGGAAATGAGGACCTGTATATTGTCAGGGGTGGCAATGAGTTAAGCATCGGCGATCCTCTGCTGACTGACTTACTGCTTATAAATGACGGAAAAGGAGGATTTACCAAAGGTAAATTACCATTTATGTCTCACAATGGATCGTGCGTCCGACCATGTGACTTTGACGGAGATGGGGACATCGACTTGTTTGTGGGCTCAAGGTCTGTACCCGGGGCATATGGTTTGTCCCCCGATCAATTCCTTCTGGAAAATGATGGACACGGACATTTTAAAGTTGTCTCAGATGACAGAATAAAAGCATTTAAGAATATTGGCATGGTGACCGATGCGGCCTGGATGGATTGGGATAAAGACGGTCATCCTGATCTTGTGTTGGTTGGAGAATGGATGAATGTGTCCATATTCAGGAATGACAAAGGATATTTCAGAGATGTAACCTCCACAGCCGGACTTGATGAAACGTCAGGATGGTGGAACTGTATACGCGTTGCCGATGTAAATGGTGATGGATATCCTGATTTAATTTGTGGGAATCTGGGACTTAATTCAATGCTGAAAGCTTCTGTAAAGGAGCCTGTTGAAATGTATCTGAATGATTTTGACAATAATGGATCTCTTGATCAGGTGATCTGCTCATATCAGAATGGTATCAGTTACCCCTTTGCTTCACTTGATGAGTTATCAGCTCAGATAACAGGATTGGAAAAAAAGTTTCCCAGATATTCTGATTTTGGGAACCTTACTGTAAAAGAAATCTTTGGAGAGAATGCCATCAAGCAATCCATGGTAAAAAAAGCAGAATTGTTTGAGAGTTGTGTTTTTCTGAATAATAGAAATGGAACATTCAGGATTGATAAACTTCCTACTTTTGCCCAGTTTTCACCCGTTAGAGATATAATTGTAAGTGACATTGACAAAGATGGAAAGCAAGACCTTGTTCTGGCAGGAAACGATTATGCCGTCAGACCATCATATGGACGTTATGATGCCAGTTATGGCTGGTGTTTGCTGGGTGAGAAAGACAATAAATATAAAGCGCTCTTACCAGTAAATAGCGGGCTCAAGATTATTGGGGATGCCAGGAAGATTGTTCCGATTGATATTGCAGGAAAACATTATATAATAGCTGCTGTAAATAATGGAGAGCTGCAGGTTTTTCAGCTATTAAAGTAACCGGTAAAAAATTGAAGCTCTTCGCAGCAAGAAACGGAGAAACGATCCGACACTTGGCGGAGAGCTCGGCGAAGCCAATGCGCTCGCCAGGATTCAACATTAGGGATGTTCATAAATAGTGAAA
>PMIJ01000130.1:6186-18236 GCA_003157015.1 Bacteroidales bacterium | reverse complement strand
ATTTACGGAAGAAAAAGATAAAAGATTGCTTCGCTTCGCTCGCATTGACGTTGCATGCAATAAAGTTCTGATTTTAAGACGAATTGACAACTCTAAACAGTAAACGCTCAACATATTTAAAGTATAAGTATTTATCGCATTATGACTGACCTTTCAATAATTATAGTTTGCTACAAAGGATGGGACCGACTGAATAAGTGCCTCAATGCCCTTGACTCTTTTTTGGGAGTAAAATTCAAAATTGAAGTGATTGTTGTTGATAATAACTCAGGTGAAGAAATATTGAGTAAAACCGAAACAAGGTTCCCAAAGTTCAGATTCATCAGGAATGAGATTAACGGAGGATTTGGCAATGGTTGTAACCTGGGAGCAAAAAATGCGACAGGAGAGTTCTTCCTGTTTCTTAATCCTGATACCGTAGCGTCCGAGACAGCCATCGGAAAACTATTGGATACTGCAAAACAGAATCCTGAATTCGGTATAGTTTCATGCAGGCAGGTAAACGAAAAGGGTAAGGAAAGCAATGCGGTCGGCCAGTTTCCTTCGCTTATTAATCTTACCGGATTTCAGAGAGCAATATTCCGCAAACGCTTATCGGCTTTCGGACACCAAAAACCGAACACTGGAGTACGGACACAATATCTTGACTTTCCCGATTGGGTTTCAGGATCCGTTATACTGATGCGAAACAATACATTTAAAATACTTGGCGGATTTGATGAAGATTTCTGGATGTATTTTGAGGATGTCGATCTTTGCAGGCGACTGAGAAGCAATAATGAAGAAATTGCATTTTGCAGGGATGTGACTATTATGCATACTCATGGTGGAAGTTCAAGGATAAATCTTAAAACAACTTTTTTGACAAAAAACGAAGTTCAAATTTCCCGTCATGTATATATTGCCAAACACAAAAATGGAATCGAAAAATTTCTGATCCAGGTGTTTCTGGTAATCAATAACCTCATATCCGGAGGCGTAATGGCATTGCTCGGCCTTGGCCTGTTTTTTATTCCAAAAGCATTCTCCAGAACAATTATTTTTTACCGGTTGATAATTTACTATACCGGATCGCTTTTCAGGCAATCGTGGATAAGCCCCAGATCAGTGAATTTTTCTGAAAGGAGGTGAATTCCTTTCTTTGGAAAAACTGAATTTGAACGGCATTTTAACGCTTTGAAAAGCACCGCAACGAATATATTGAAGATATTTATGTGTATTGTTGGCAAAGTCATGCAAATCATTACCTTTAAACCCTGATTTACTGAGAAACCTGATTTTATTCTTTACATATGAATGACAAACCTGTAGCTGTCATTACAGGAGCCAGCAGAGGGATAGGCAGGTCGGTGGCAATAGCTTTAGCAACCGAAGGATATGATATTGCTGCGATAGGCCGCTCGGTCGACAGTGAAGGGATGGAAAATCTCGGACCGGAGGTTGAAAAAAGAAGAGCACAGTTTTTCCCGGTTGGTCTCGATATCTCATGTACAAGTTGTCAGAAAGAGGTTGTTTCCAATATACTCGACAGGTATGGCCGTATAGATATTCTTGTAAATAATGCCGGAGTTTCACCGCTTCAAAGGGAAGATATTCTCGACATGACGGAAGAAAGCTATGAAAGGGTAATGAATATAAACCTCAAGGGCCCGATTTTTTTCGCACAGAAGGTAGCAAGGGAGATGATTTGGCTCAAACAGCAAATATCGGATTATAAGCCTGTTATAATATTCATGACTTCTGTCTCGGCTGTCAGATCCTCAACGAACAGGGCAGAATATTGCATTTCGAAATCGGGGTTGAGTATGGCTTCCACGGTTTTTGCAGACAGGCTTTCACGTGAAGGAATTTTTGTCTGTGAGGTCCGTCCCGGAATAATCCAGACGGATATGACAGCAAAAATTAAAGATAAATATGACAAACTTATAAATGAGGGTCTCGTTCCTCAGAAACGATGGGGATTCCCTGATGATATCGGGAAAGCTGTCGCATCAATTTCAAGAGGTGACTGGAGTTTTTCCACTGGTATGATATTTGAAGTCAGTGGCGGGCTGAATATAAGTAAGCTCTGAAGTTGGATTTTCGTTTTAGCCAACCCCACATTTCTTAAGATTTTTTTCAATTTATCCTCTAAACTTTTAATTCTGCTTTATACACCTTTCGCCATTTCAGGAAAAGAAGTGGTTAAATTCCTGACAAACACTTTTCCCACATCAGATTATAGCAGTGATTATGAAGTAGCCATAATTAACCTGAATTGTATTGGGGTGATGTGATATCTGACAATGAGATTAAAAAAGGAAAATATTTAATGAAGATTGAACAAAAGTACAATTCATGTTGTTTAATTTGAAAATTCTAAATTTATTAAAATGAAAAAGGCATTATTATTTTTAACAATTGCGGGTCTATTCCTGGTTAATGTCGGAGCACAGAATAAATTAACTGCCGACACAGCAGCAACCAAATTATTATGGTTAGGTGAAAAGGTTACCGGCCAGCATACAGGAACAATAAAATTGAAATCGGGCTGGCTAAGTTTGCAGGATAACAAAATAGTATCAGGTGAGTTCCTCATCGATATGACTACACTTAAAGAGACCGAGAACAATGCCATGCTTATGGGTCATCTTAAATCAGATGATTTTTTCGGAGTTGTGAAGTTTCCGGTTGCCAAACTCGTTATTTCGGGCAGCACTCCATTTGATAAGGGTTCCGGAGTTGTAACCGGTTCACTTACTATTAAAGATATTACGAATCCGATTGAATTCAAAGCCACAATGCAAAAAAAGGATGAAGGAACATGGTTTTTTGCAAACATTACAGTTGACCGGACAAAATATAATATACGTTATGGTTCAGGTTCTTTCTTTGATAACTTGGGAGATAAGACCGTTTATGATGAATTCAAACTGAAAGTAAATCTTTTAGTTAAATAACATAACCTTCAGGTAGATAAAAAAAAGAAACTCCCGCAGAATTCGCTGATTATCGCAGATTATTTCCGCGTAGATCAACGAATTCTGCGGGAGTTTTTTTGTTGACGAAATCTGTCTTGATCTTTGGTAAACATCAAAATAAATATAACAACAAAGTTTTGGTAAAGTCGGAAATCATAACAATATTGTATTCTCAAATCAATATTGTATATGACAAACGAAATAATCCCTTCCGCAAACCGGCAGAAACTTGTTACCCAAGGTTTTCTTATTCCATTTATTCTTATAACCAGCCTTTTCTTCCTTTGGGGAATAGCCCATGGAATGCTTGATACTTTAAACAAGCATTTCCAGGATATGCTGCAGATGTCAAAAGCACAATCGGGAATGATACAGTTTTCAGTCTATACGGCTTACTTCGGAATGGCGCTTCCGGCCGGATATTTTATGAAACGATACGGATATAAAAAGGGCATAATTCTGGGCTTGTCACTTTTTTCCATAGGCGCATTTCTTATTGCTGCCACAACATCTTTCGAGTCCTTCTGGATTTTCCTTATCTGCCTGTTTATAATGGGGTGCGGCCTGGCTACTCTTGAGACTGCTGCTAATCCCTATACTACCAAACTTGGTCCCAAGGAATCGGCTGAACGACGGATTAATTTTTCTCAATCATTTAATGGACTGGCCTGGGTTATCGGACCGCTTATCGGCCTGTTCATCTATGGGAACCACAGTAATGTTGCAGGGGAGAAGCTCAGTTCAATGATACTGCCTTATTGTGTGATCGGAGGAACCGTACTGCTGGTCGCACTTTTATTTGTTTTCACAAAATTGCCGGAGATAAAGGATGAAGAGTTTAGTAATAATGAGCCGGGCCCCGATGGTACTGCTGGAAGCAAACCGCTTATTAAGCAGCGTCATTTTGTTTTGGGAGTGACAGCACAGTTTTGCTATGTTGCAGCCCAGACCGGAGTATTCAGCTATCTTATCAATTTTGTAACGGATGTTAACCAGCATCCGCATTTTGATGTTGCTTACGGACCATATTTTCTTTCAATAGGATTTGCATTATTTATGATCGGACGAATGTCCGGCAGTTTTCTGATGAGGAATTTTGAGCCGACAAAACTTCTTGCAGGATATGCTCTTATGTGTTGCCTGTTATTGCCTGTTGTGAGCATCGGTGCTGGCTGGATTTCACTTATTGCACTTTATGGTGTTTTCTTTTTCATGTCTGTAATGTTTCCCACAATTTTTGCTCTTGGAATAAAAGACCTCGGTCCGAAAACAAAAAAAGCATCCTCCTTTATTGTAATGTCAATTTTTGGAGGAGCCTTATTTCCACCGGTTATGGGCCTTATTGCAGATAGATTCAACATGTCAGTAGGATTTTTCGCGCCTATTCCTTTATTTGCATTCATACTTTATTATGGGTTGAAAGGATACAAAGTGAAAAGCGTAGCTTAATTCCTGTGATCATGTTTAGGCAAAAGAAGACAATTATTAAATTTGATATAATGTGAATTATTCATATATTTAATTAAAGTATTCTGCCTCTTTGTATTGCTTATCGTAATCACTACTAAAACCTGGAACTGTGGAAAAACTAGCGCTTAAAGAAAAAATCGGGTATGCCCTTGGAGATGGGGCCGCAAATATAGCCTGGCGCGGTGTCGCAACTTTCCTGTTTATTTTTTACACTGATGTCTTTGGAATAAGTCCGGCAGCTGTAGGGATACTCATGCTGATTGCCCGGTTCGGAGATGGAATCATCGACATCATAATGGGGATTATCTGCGACAGGACAAACTCCAAATATGGTAAATTTCGTCCCTGGATACTATGGACAGCCATTCCTTTAGGAATTACATTATCGTTACTTTTTACATCACCGAAATTCGGTGCAACCGGGAAAATTGTTTATGCATATGCCACATATCTGATATTTTTTCTTGTTTATACAGCAAATAACATTCCTTACGGAGCTTTAATGGCTGTTATGACTATCGACAACAAAGAACGTACTAGTCTTGGCTCATATAGAATGGTTGGAGCATTTACCGGAGGTATGGTTGTTCAGGGCGCATTGTTATTCCTGGTTCTGCATTTTGGCAATATTAATCCGTCGATTGATCTGAATAAACTTGATACAAAAAAATATGAGGTAACAGTTTCAACTGATAAGGATGTTAAGAATGTAAATATTAAAACCAAAAACGGGATTGCTCTTTTCACCTGGTCGAATGCTATTATTCCCGATAGTCTGAACGTTCCAACTCACGGCAAAAGCTTTTCAATGGACGCACAGAAAAAATATTCTTTTATTGTATCCGGAGAAGAAAATCTGAAAGCAAAAGATGTAACTATCATTGATCAGAAAAAAGGCTATAGCAATTCAATTTATCTGTTATCGGTTTTCTTATCGCTGTTCCTTATGATAACTTTTGCTACAACAAAAGAACGGGTGCAACCTCCCAAAGAACAAAAAACAAATTTGGGCAGGGACCTTAAGGACCTTGTAAGAAACAGGCCCTGGATCATCCTTCTCGTCATCGGGTTACTATTCAACGTATATAATTCGATAAAACAAGGTATTGTGGTAATCTATTTTACACATTATTTACACAATCAGATATTGGCTGCCACATATATGGTCGGATTAATGCTGGCTTCAATAGCAGGTGCTATGATAACTTCTCCCCTTGGAAAAAGGTTTGGTAAACGCAATCTCTTCATTTATGCACTTATATTTTCAGGAGTGGTAAATGCATTGCTGGCTTTTTGCGGTCCGGATAATATTGCAGGCATTTTCACAATCGGCATCATCTCGGAGTTCGGGGCCGCAATATTCCCTACACTTTTCTTTGCCATGCTTGGCGATGCAGCAGATTACTCGGAATTCAAGAATGGCCGTAGAGCTACCGGACTTGTTTACTCTGCCGGTTCTTTTGCAACTAAATTCGGAGGAGGAATTGCCGGTGCAATTATTGGATTTGTGCTGGCTGCATTTAAATACAACGGACAGGATGCTGTTGCCATACAGGGAGCAGTTCCGGGCATCATTATGCTGATGAGCTGGATACCGACAATTATTACAATGATCGCAGCCGGTGTGATGACACTCTATCCATTGAACCAAAGGAAAATGGATGAAATCACAATTGAATTAAACAATAGAAGAATCAATGCTCAGGAAAGTCAACAATAATTTTAACAATCTAAAAATTAAATAAACATGATATACGGTCACTTCGACGACAAAAACAGGGAATACGTAATAGACAACCCCCGTACTCCGTGGCCCTGGATAAATTACCTTGGCAACGAAGATTTTTTTTCTCTGATCTCAAACACAGCCGGGGGCTATACTTTCTATAAAGATGCCAAGTTCCGCAGGATTACGCGTTACCGTTACAACAATGTTCCTATGGATAGCGGAGGTAAATATTTCTATATTAATGACGAAGATACAATCTGGTCACCCGGATGGAAGCCCTGCAAAACAGAGCTGGATAGTTATGAATGTCGTCATGGGATGAATTACACAAATATCAAAGGAGAAAAAAACGGCATAATAGCCAATGTACTGTATTTTGTACCTTTGAAAACCTGGGCAGAAATTCAAAAACTTACTCTCACCAATAATTCAAAGAAAGCCAGAAAGCTGAAGCTATTTTCTTTTACTGAATGGTGTCTGTGGAATGCCGCTTCAGATATGGAAAACTTCCAGCGGAATTTTTCTACCGGTGAAGTTGAAATAGAGGAATCGGTCATCTATCATAAAACAGAATACAAAGAAAGACGAGATCATTATGCCTATTTTTCCGTGAATACACCCATAAAGGGATATGACACCGACCGCGAATCATTCTTCGGCTTATATAACGGATTTGATGAACCACAGGTTGTAGCTGATGGAAAATCCAAAAATTCTGAAGCTCATGGCTGGTCTCCTATCGCTTCACACTATATTGAAGTCGAACTTAAACCGGGTGAATCAAAGGATTTCATCTTCGTCCTGGGGTATGTTGAAAATAAAGAGGATGAAAAGTGGGAGTCTAAAAATATAATAAACAAGAAAAAGGCAAAAGAGACAATTGCCAGGTTTAACACTTCTGCTAAAGTCGATTCTGCCCTTTCAGATCTTCGCAAATACTGGGATAATCTTCTTAGTATTTATACTGTAGACTCAGGTGATGACAAGGTCGACCGCATGGTTAACATCTGGAATCAGTACCAGTGCATGATAACCTTCTGTTTCTCACGTTCCACATCTTTCTTCGAATCGGGTATAGGAAGGGGCATGGGTTTCAGGGATTCCAATCAGGATCTCACAGGTTTTGTTCATCAGATTCCCGAACGGGCAAGGGAACGTATTATTGATATAGCTTCCACCCAATTCCCTGACGGGGGCTGCTACCATCAGTACCAGCCCCTCAACAAGCGAGGTAATAATGATATAGGCGGAGGCTTCAATGACGATCCTCTATGGCTCATACTCGGCACTGTAAGCTATATTAAAGAGACAGGTGATTTTGGTATTCTAGATGAAATGGTGCCTTTCGATAATGACATTTCAGTTGCACGAAGTTTATTTGACCATCTCACAGTTTCATTTGATCATGTCGTAAACAACCTGGGTCCGCATGGTCTGCCACTTATTGGTCGTGCCGACTGGAACGACTGTCTGAACCTGAACTGCTTCTCAAACGATCCCAACGAGTCTTTCCAGACTACAGAAAACAAAACTGAAGGATCAAAAGCAGAATCTGTTATGATTGCAGGTTTGTTTGTGGTTTATGGTCGCGATTATGTGGAACTATGTAAAAAACTGCATAAAGCTGATGAAGCAAATCGGGCACAGAAACTTGTCGATAACATGGTTGAAGTTATTAAGAAATATGGTTGGGACGGTGAATGGTTTATTCGTGCATATGATTACTATGGTCACAAAATCGGAAGCAACGAAAACGAAGAAGCTAAAATATTCATAGAATCGCAGGGCTGGTGCACCATGGCAGGAATAGGAAAAGAAGAAGGCCTTTGCGTTAAAGCTCTAAATTCTGTGAAAGAGAGGCTCGACAGCAAATACGGTATCGTTCTTAATAACCCTGCATTCACGAAATACTATATAGAATATGGTGAAATCTCGTCATATCCGGCGGGTTATAAAGAAAATGCAGGAGTGTTCTGCCATAATAACCCCTGGATAATGATAGGTGAAACTGTGATAGGCAACGGGAACCGTGCCTGGGATTATTACAAAAAAATATGTCCTTCATACCTCGAAGAGATTAGTGACCTGCACAAGACAGAGCCATATGTTTATGCACAAATGGTCGCAGGTAAAGATGCCTTTAAGCCGGGTGAAGCCAAAAACTCATGGCTGACCGGGACAGCCTCCTGGAATTTCTATGCAGTTACTCAATTTATGCTTGGTATCCGGCCTCAATATGACGGGCTCTTGATTGATCCATGTATTCCGACAGACTGGAAAGGTTTCAAAGCAACCAGAAAATTCAGGGGAGCAGTTTACCGGATTGAAGTTTCAAACCCGAAAGGAAAATCGAAAGGGATCAGTGAAGTTAAGGTTGATGGTAATTCACAGAAATCAAATCTGATTCCCGTTTTTGGCGATGGGAAAGAACATAAAGTGAAAGTAGTACTGGGATAGCAACTTGAAAATGAACCAATATTACAAATACCATAACTGATAAATACATCTTAATAAACTCAGATTATGAAAAAATTTCTTTTTGGAATTATCACTCTGGCTTTGGTTCAGGGTTGTACAAACAATGTTAAAAAAAGTAACGAAGAAGTGAAAAAATATCCCCCGTTCGATATTCAGAACATGGACACAACCATAAAACCAGGTGATGATTTTTATACGTATACTAATGGTACATGGCTGAAAAATAATCCTATTCCTGCTGATAAGAATTCACGGTCATCTTTTGACGAACTGGTTGAAAAAAACAGGCATGACATAAAAGCGATAATTGAAGAAGCTGCATCAGCTAAAAATGTTCAGGCCGGAAGCAATAGCGCGAAGATCGGAACCTTTTACAACTCCGGTATGGATACGGTCGCAATAGAAAAACTGGGAATCACTCCGCTTAAGAAGTATTTTGAAAAAATTGACTCTGTTAAAACTATTGCTGATGTTCAGACTGTGGGTGCTTTTTTCCAGACATATAAGATAAGTCCGTTCTTCTATCTGTTCTCTAATCAGGATTCTAAAAACAGCACAAGTGTTATAGCACAGTGTTACCAGGCTGGCATTGGTTTGCCTGACCGCGATTATTATTTCAACAACGATGAGTCCACAAAGAAAATCAGGGAAAAATATCTAGTTCATTTGACAAAAATGTTTGAACTGCTGAAAGACGAGCATACAATAGCCGAGAAAAATGCCAAGACTGTAATGAAGATGGAAACAGAACTGGCTAAAGCTTCCTTTACCAATATAGAAGATCAGGATCCCCAGAAGACCTATAATAAATTAACAATTGAAGGGCTGAATAAACTTGCACCAAATATCGAATGGGAGTCATATTTTACAAAGGTCGGCTATCCCGGATTATCTGAAGTCAATATTTATCAGCCAAGCTTCATGATTGAGCTTAGCAATATGATGAAAACAGTTCCGGTAGATGACTGGAAAACCTTCCTGCGGTGGCAATTAATTAACGCTACTGCAGGTTTTCTAAGCAAAGAATTTGTTGACCAGAATTTCGATTTCTATAACCGGACATTATCGGGTCAGGAGAAGATGGAGCCACGGTGGAAACTCATTCTTGATGTTACAAGTAATTCACTTGGCGAATTGATTGGCCAACTGTATGTAAATAAGTATTTCCCGCCGGTTGCCAAGCAGAGAATGACGGACCTCGTGATGAATCTTAAGAAATCATTGAAGCAGAGGATTGAAAATCTCACATGGATGGGTCCCCAAACAAAACAGGAGGCACTCGCCAAACTCGATAAGATGGGAATGAAGGTTGGGTACCCTGATAAATGGAGAGACTACTCGGGTCTGGTTATTTCTCCAGAGTCTTATGTTTCAAATGTACTCAATTCAAAGGCTTTCGAATTCAGGTTTTCAATGGATAAGGTTGGCAAACCTGTTGATCGGACCGAATGGGTAATGACCCCCCAAACAGTGAATGCATACTATAATCCGAACAGGAATGAAATCGTTTTTCCGGCAGGAATACTTCAACCTCCTTTCTTTAATATGGATGCCGATAATGCAATCAATTATGGAGCGATTGGTATGGCAATAGGACATGAAATGACTCATGGATTCGATAACATGGGAAGGCAGTTTGATAAAGATGGAAATTTACGCGACTGGTGGACAAAGGATGATTCGAAAGAATTCGAAGCTCACGCAGCAATGTTAGTAGATCAGTATAACAAATTTGAGGTGCTCGATTCAACATTTGTTAACGGTAAGCACACACTTGGAGAAAACATTGCGGATCTCGGCGGAGCTACCATATCATATAACGCCTATAAACTATCACTTGAAGGAAAGGAAACGCCGAAACCGATTGACGGATTCACCAATTTCCAGAGATTCTTCCTCTCTTATGGCCAGGTGTGGAGAAATAATATGAGGGATGCTGAGTTAAGAAAAAGAGTCAAGACCGATGAGCATTCTCCTTCAAAAGTGAGGATAAATGGTGTGGTTTATAATATGCCTGAATTCTATGCAGCTTTTCCAAATATTAAGCCTGGGGACAAATTATTCAGACCGGTTGAACAACGGCAGGTAATCTGGTAGCGCTGGTGACCAGGACTTTTGCGAGTTCCTTAGTGTACCTTAGTGTATACCTTTGTGACCCTTTGTGTTAAAAAGAATAAATTTAACCGCAAAGGGACACTAAGGGAAACTCAATATATCACGAAGAAATAAGATTGATGGTTAATGTATTTCTTCTTTGAGTATTTCCATTATTTTTTTCCATCGATATTCATCCATTCTTGCTCCGACTATTTCAATAACATGTCCCGCCAGAACGGATCCAAATCGTCCGCATTTTTCAAGCGGTAACCCTTTTGCATATCCGTACAGAAATCCGGACGAATAAAGATCGCCGGCTCCGGTTGTATCAATGCACTTAACGGGAATTGTTCCGATTTTAACTACTTCTTTGCCTTTTTTTATCAGAGAACCTTCACTTCCAATCTTAATGACTGCGATATCGCATAACATTGATATTTTGTCCAAAGCTTCACGTGGTGCAAGTCCGGTAAATGATTTTGCCTCATCCTCATTGGCAAAAACAATATTTACATATTTTTCGATAATCTCTCTGAAATCACTGAGTTTTGCGTCCACAACATTATAACTTGCAAGATCAAGAGCTATACTCATGTTATTTTGTTTTGCAAGCTTACAAGCGTTTTCTATGAGAGCTTTATTTATGATCTGGTAACCCTCTAGGTAAAGGATATCAAAATCCCTGAAATAATCCGGATCAAGATCTTCTGATTTTAATTCAATGGCAGCGCCTAAATGAGTTGCAAAAGTTCTTTCTGAATCAGAAGAAATAAGAGCTACTGCAGTACCTGTCACTGATTTCCTGCGTGATAAAAAGGTTTTTACACCCGCCATTTTCATATCATTTTCAAAAAAATCACCGGTATCATCTTTTCCTACCGATCCGATAAATCCGGTTTTGGCACCAAGCATTGCAAGTCCATGAATTGTATTTGCGGCTGACCCGCCTGATGCAAGATTTCTTTTAAAACTGATGGTCTCTGATTTAATCAGAGCCGATTTTTCATCATCCACAAGCTGCATGCTTCCTTTTGGCAAGGAAAATTTTTCAAGTATATAATCATTGTCAATCAATGTCATAACATCAACCAGGGCATTCCCTATTCCAAGTATCCGCTTCATTTTAAAAAATTTCTCCAAAGATATTGCTTAATTCAGCAAAAGCCTTTATTTTTGCGACGCTAAATACAACACTGTATTTAGAAATTTCAGCTCAAAAGCTCAGTTGGCGAGAGCGGTCGGGATATATCAAAATTTATCTGGCAGCCAGCTAAGTTAAAAAAGGCTGAAAAAATATTCCTCAGTAGCTCAGTTGG
>PMIJ01000130.1:0-6140 GCA_003157015.1 Bacteroidales bacterium | reverse complement strand
TAAAACGAGTTTTTCGGAAAAGATGCAACCAAGGATTTTCCTTTTTGTCTGCCCATCGGCCTCTTTATAAAACCCAGTGAGGTTCTCCAACATAGGGACTGTTTTTGATATGTAAGTTTTATATGGAGAAGGCTGATCCATTAGTCCACTTAGTTTACTCTTAAACAGAACAAGGTCTTTGTCAACCTTCCCCTTCATATCCTGATAATCTTGTGGTGTAATAGTACCGTCAAGTATCAAATCCTGGAGATTGGACTTACGAGCTTCTGCCTTCTCAATATCTTTTTTCACTCTTTGAATCTCATCTTTTCTATTCAGGTTTTCCTTTTCAAAAATCTTCTCCAACAGCCTTTTGTAGAGATTTACAGTTTGCACTGAGAAAGAAATCGTCGATAAGATCTCTTCTATGCTATTGTGTACATCTTTAATACGATGTCGTTGTTTACACCTGTTTTTACAACACAGATAGTAGTGGTGAAGTTCCTTATTATGACTTTGGCACGCATAAGCAGTAAGAGATGTATTATGAACTGGACATCTTAGAAATCCCTTTAATGGATAAAGGTCTGACTTGTCATCATGAAACTTCATATTTCTCTTCCTGCCTTCAAGAACATCGTTAGCCAAATGAAAAATATCCTCTGTTATCAATGGTGGGTGCAATCCCATTACGATTTGAGAAGGTTCATTCTTCCAGGGTTTGACATATATCTTGCCTGTGTAAACCGGATTCCTTATTGAATTTAAAAATGTTTGTTTACTAATTTTTACGCCATTTTCATTCAACCATCTTCTTACTTCATCAGCAGAATATGCTCTAGAGGACAACCTCTTAAACGCTTCGGCTATTTTATCTGCATCCACACTTGGCCGCAACGTTGACTTCTTATCATCCCTATAATTCACATAACCTTTTGGTGCCTGAGCTGTCCAGCAGCCCTCTATTCTTGCACGCCGCGAGCCTTCAGTTGTACGGATTGAGTTCTTGTCGTTTTCGACTTCTGGAAGAGTCAGGTACATGCTGAGAAGAATCTTATTATCGGGATTATTTAAGTCCAATTGCTGTTCAACAGTCTTTACGCTAACACCTAATTTCTTCAGAGTCTTAATCGTCGTCATGGCATCATATTGATTCCTTGAAAATCTGTCCCAGCGAAGACAAAGGATCATATCGACCTTTCCCTTGTTCTTCCTTATATATTCCATAATTTTATTCCACTTTGGCCGATCAAATGTTTTCCCGGAAAAGTCTTCCGTGTAAATCTCTACAATATTATAATTGTTAATTTCACAGTACTGAGTCAGCATCTTTTCCTGATGCTGCAAACTAAAGCCCCGATCGGCCTGGTCGTCCGTGCTAACCCTCTTGTAACAGATTACATTCATTATTGGAAGATTTATTTTGCTTCTTTTTATACCCTTCAAATTCAATTAAAGCTAATGTGGTAAGGAATTCCCGGATTTGCAGCATCTCTTCGTGGGAAAATTTGAACTCACCCTCATTTAATATCTTTGTACATTCTTGTTCGTTTATCATTAAAAATCTCTTTTTATAAATAATAAACAAAAAAAATGACAAAGTCAAATCAGTGCTCTAAATGATCAGGATATTAAATACTTAATGAATAAAATGGATTGGTTACCTAACTAATAATCAGGGGGTCGCTGGTTCGAGCCCAGCTGGGCCCACTTTTAATAATCAACCACTTACGAAAAAAATCAGTAAGTGGTTTTTTATTTCACGCCAGGTTTTAGCCAGGTTTTCGAGAAAAATGGGGTATTTTATGATAGATTCACTTCCTTTCAGGTTACAGGAGGTTTGTGGTCAAGTGCGATAACAATTATCCTTTACCATCGCTAGCCTGAAGAAATTGACAATTCCAAAGTTTGAGTTAAGTTTTTTTTGTGCTGTATGTTCGGTGAAGGATGACCGATTTCTGGATTGATTGATTGAGGTTATAAGTACAATTGCAATTTTGATGATGTTCTGAAGTCGCCATTGATAAATCATCTCCGGCCAGCCTTTCCCATTAAAACCCCAATAAACTCTCCCAGAATTGACCAGAATCAGTCTGGTGAGGTCTGGTGCTGTAATCGTAAAAATTCGCGACAATTCGTTTAAATTTAAACAAAGGTCGGTGGAAATTAACACCATTCTCATAACACTTTGATAATCCTTTAGAACTTGGAATATCAAGTGCTGACTTTCCCTGTAAATAAATTTTTGTATTTAGTCAATTTTAGATTTAAATTTGATAATGAAATTAATAGATCTCTAATGTCAAGCATTATTGAAGTGTATTTCTTTGACATCTTTATCTCGTATCGTCAAAAAGACAACAAAGGAGATCAACAGGTGACCAATTTTAAAAAGTATAATAATATTAATTTAATGATAAGCAGCTCTATAGGTTGGATTTTAATACATTTGGCTATTACTAAAACATAATCTAATACCTGTATTAACCATATTAAACCAAACTTAATAAAGGGCTGCCTTTGAATGACTCATAGAGTAACTTATTCCTAAAATGTCACCAAAATTCTAAGATATGAAAAAGCACCTTTTATTAATCGTTCTTCTTTTTTCTATTGGCTTTAGTAGTATGTTTGCAGAGGGCACTAGACTTTTACGCTATCCTTCTACAAATGGACAATTAGTTGCTTTTGTATACGCTGGCGATCTCTGGATTGTCGGTCGTGATGGAGGAGAAGCACGGCGACTTACAAGTTCTCAGAGAATCGAAACAAGTCCACGCTTTTCACCAGATGGTAGATTTGTTACCTTCACTGGGAACTATTCCGGTAACAATGAAGTATATTTAATAAGTACTTCAGGTGGAGAACCACTGAGATTAACATGGCATCCAAGTAGTAATAATGCAGTAGGATGGACTCCAGACGGGAAAAAGATTCTTTTTTCATCTTCCAGATTTAGCCAACCAATTAGGAACTTAGATCTTTTCTTGGTGTCAGTTGAAGGAGGGCTGCCTGAAACTTTGCCTATACACGGTGCAATAAGGGCATCTTATTCGGGAAGTGGAAATCTTCTGGCATATGAAAACACAAAATGGCAGACTGAATGGAAATGGTATATAGGGGGACAAGCTAAACCTATAAGGATAGTATCATTTCCAGGCCTTGACCAGAAAGAGGTTCCCGGCCCTGTGTGTATGAATTCTTTCCCTTCTTTTATTGGCGATTTACTATACTTTCTGTCCGATAGAGATGGAACATTCAATATTTTCAATTATGATATTAGATCGGAAACAGTAAATCAAGTAACCCATTATGCTGGTTCGGATATTAAATCTTTATCGGCTGGAGGCGGCCTACTGACTTATGAAATGGACGGTGTTATTCATGTTCTTGACCCAAAGACAGGACTAGATAAGGAGTTGTCAATTAAAGTAAATGGTGATTTCCCTTGGGCGATCCCTCATTGGACTGATGTATCAAAGAATATTGTTTCAGCTTCTCTCTCCCCAAATGGTGCTAGGGCATTATTTGAAGCCAGAGGAGATATTTTTACTGTACCTGCTGTGAATGGAGATGTACATAATATCACACATTCACCAGGTGCTGCTGACCGTTCCCCTTCATGGTCACCTGATGGACAGAAGATTGCATGGTTTTCTGATATGAGCGGTGAGTACAAATTGATGATTTCTGATCAGGATGGTCTTACACCACCTAAAGGGATTTCAATTGATAAACCAACTTTTTTCTACGATCTTTCATGGTCTCCAGATTCAAAAAATCTTGCTTTTACGAATTCTGCACGACAGATATTATTAGCGAATCTTGAAAAACAGACAATACAATTTATAGACACAGATCTTACGGCTTCTCCAGAAAGAACTATGATCCCTGTCTGGTCACCTGATTCCAAATGGATTGCATATTCGAAAGAACTACGAAATAAGTTCCATGCAATAAAAGTGTACTCCATAACTAGCAGCAAATCTTATCAAATAACTGATGGACTATCTGATGCAGTTAACCCTGCTTGGGATCGAGAGGGTAAATACCTGTTTTTCTTGGCTAGTACTGATATAGGTTTAAATACAGGATGGCTGGACTTGAGTTCTTATGAGAGAGTACAACACAGGAATGTTTATTTTGCAGTACTTTCAAAAGATATCACCTCTCCCCTTCTACCATTAAATGACGAAGAAAAGTATCAGTCGGCCCCAAAGGAAAAGAAGAAAGAAACTTCAGGTATTGATAAAAAATCAATACCTCTAAAGGATGAGGTTGACACTCTAAATATTAAAATCGATATCGACGGAATAGGAAACCGTATTTTGTCATTACCACTTCCGGCTCGAAACTATAGAGATCTCCATCCTGGGAAAAAGGGAGTGTTATTTATTACTGAGCAAGATTTGCCATTTTATCCTGAACATCCCTCCGGCCCTGAGATTACAATCCACAGGTGGAATATGGCAAGGCAGAAAGATACTATCTTCCTAAGCAATAAATCCTTGTTTAATATCTCAGCCAATGGTAATAAAATCATATACAAGCAAAAAGATGACTGGTACATTATTGCGTCAGATATGGATCCAAAACCAGAGGAAGGAAAGCTCAATATGGATTTGAAAATGAAAATTGATCCAATAGCTGAGTGGAAGCAAATCTATAGAGAGGCTTGGAGGTTCTTCCGGGATTATTTTTATGTTCCAAATTATCATGGCACTGACTGGAATAAAGTTTATGAAAAGTATTTAGTCTTGCTCCCTTATGTACGACATCGCGATGATCTGAATTACATTCTTGACATGATGGGTGGAGAACTTGCAGTGGGTCATCATTTTGTAGGAGGAGGTGATTATGGAGATCAAGTAAAAACTAATATAGGATTGTTAGGAGCTGATATTTCCTTAGAGAATGGTCATTACAGGATTAAAAGGATTCTGACAGGGGAAAACTGGAACCCTGATCTTAGGGCTCCCCTTGCAGCTCCAGGTATTGAGGTTCACGAAGGAGATTATATTTTAGCTGTAAATGGAGTAGCTCTATTACCTCCTATCACTCCTGAAGCCAGTCTTGAGGGGTACTCAGGGAAACAGGTGACTTTACTGATAAATTCAAGCCCGACAACAGCAAGTGCTCATAGCATTAAAGTTGTTCCTATAGACAATGAAGCTTCTTTGAGGTCTCGTGCCTGGGTGGAAAACAATAGGAGATATGTAGACAAACTTTCTCAAGGGACCCTAGCATATATATGGCTTCCTGATACATATAGTGAAGGTTACACCTACTTTAACCGATATTATTTTGGACAACAGGATCGACAAGGAGCAATTCTAGACGAGCGGTTCAATGGTGGAGGTGATATTGCAGACTATATTATTGACATACTGAACCGCAAACTTCGAGGTTACTTCAATAACCCGATTGGGAAGCGCGATCCATGGACTGAACCATTCGCTGGCATTTGGGGTTCAAAAGTGATGATAATAAATGAATATGCTGGATCAGGTGGCGACATGATGCCATATATGTTCCGACAATCTCAGATTGGACCACTTATAGGAGAAAAAACATGGGGTGGACTTGTGGGTATTTGGGATTATCCGGATCTAATAGACGGAGGATATGTTACTGTGCCTAGAGGAGGTTTCTTTAATCTTGATGGACAATGGGATGTCGAAAACAAGGGAATCTTACCTGATATATCAGTGGATGTAACCCCTAAAGACATTGCCTCTGGAATTGATCCTCAACTTAACCGAGCAATTGAAGAAGCAATGCGTCTTCTTAAAAACAATCCAGTAAAACTTCTTAAAGAACCCTTACCGCCTGTTAAAAATGCAAATCATCTATATTAAACAAATTAAAAATGATTTCTTTGGTTTTGAAGAAAATGCATTTGATTAATATGTAAAAGCCAATTGCTTTGCCTCAATTGACCGTATCAATTGATCACCTCAACCTGGAGTTAAATCCTTGTTGTTTTGTTTTGGATGTTCGGTGAAAGCAGACCGGTTTTTTGCAACATAGAGATATCATTTTTGCCATTGGACAACTTTTTTTCTGGTCAGGAATGGGGATTGTTAACTCTTCATGGCTTGTACGGAAGGTTGATCTTATGAAATAGATTCTGATAGCGAGGCTCATCATGAACAAATTCA
>PMIJ01000103.1 GCA_003157015.1 Bacteroidales bacterium | reverse complement strand
CTGTCACTCGCATCAGGTATAGTGAATGAATTATTGAAAGATATGTATTTAAGACACATTTTGGAATTAACTGCCGGCTCATGCCCATATTCCGTCTCAATATTGAAAATCTCCTTGTTCTTTTTTTCTGAATTTAAAAATGAAGCGGAATACTCAAGTTTGTGTATCGAATAATCATCGAGCTGAATGAATATTGCACCTTTTGCCAAGATTGTATCACCTGTGATCTGTCGTTTTGCGGTGAAGTCGATCTTATATAATAAAGTACTTCCATCATAAATTCCGTCTGGACTATAAAACCGGTGATTTCTGATATAATCCTGTGTCAGACTTTCAACAAATGAAAATGATCTTTTATCGAAATTTCTGATTGCATCGTGAACCAGCAATATAAAAAGCTCATTGCCGTACTGATCACCAACTATTGCAAAGGGTATTTTTTTAAATGACACATCAGAATGATCAGTTTCCGGAAGATCGTAATAGGGAATTATATTCTTTCTTAAGAAATCCAAATTCTTTTTGAAATCTAGTAATCTGTACCTATTTGAATCAGATGAATAGGCAAAGCCCTTATCTAGAGTCTGAATTATTGCCTCATTCAGGTTAAGATAATTACTGCTGTCCTTCTGATAATCCCGGTAATAGGATACATAACTGAACGGTACGGTCGGATAATTTTTCTTAATATTTCTGAGCGCCCTGGCTATTATAATTTCCGGGCTGAGTCTTTTTTTTCTGGCAGTTACCCTGACCTCCTTAAGACAATAGATATTGGGTACAAGCTTTAGATTGTTCATTCCAGTGGTTTTTAGAACACTGAAAGCCAATGAAAGCCTGTGAAATCCAATACAGGACACGATCAGACTGTCGGATTGAAATCCGGGATTGTTTAATATTCTGAAATCACCTTCAGCATTTGAAATGACCCCAACCTGAGAGTTTTTAAGACGTACTGTCGCGTATGGCACAGGTTCAGAAGTTTTATAATCAATCACTTTCCCTCTAATATAATCAAGCTGCTGGCAGTAAATAACAGGATGACTAATCGAAAATAGTAAACCAATAAAGATTAAGTGTCTCATCATCTCTCTTCAATTTAAGTGGAACCTATGCCTTAGAACTCCTATATTACGTTTGGAAACCGGAATTTTAAAACACCCGTTCGTCAGTCAGAAATATGTTTGTTACTTATATCTGACAAACGGTTTTCTCAGGATAATTAGGTTGATCTTTTTAAAGCACAGCCTCGTCAGTCACAATAGTATCGTATTGACAACATACTGAAATATAAATCTATACGATGCTTTTGTCTGACTTTCAACTTTTCTTCTTCATAATAAAGTTACATAAACAATCGACCTATAATGTTGTGTATAAAACGTCTATATTTATTGTCATCAGTGGATTGCTTTGTCACTAAAAACAATACTTTATTATCTGAAGATTGTAAATATATATTGTCCTCATCATCAATAAACGGATATTCTGTTACAGTAAGATTGCAATCAGTAAGATCAACACAATTAATTACCATAAACTCCTTTCCTGAGTATCTATAGACTGCGTTTAAATCGTAAATCCTCGATGCTCTTATAATCGAGTTTATCTCCTGAAATGTATTTTTATCTGATATTATTCTGTTTTGTAAAGTAAAAGGTGGTTCATATGTCCCGCTATTGATATCATTCTTAATCAAATTATATTCATAGTTAAATTTAAGCCTGATAATTATCCTTACAAATAATATTGCACCTAAGCTAAACAGATATTCATTCAGGATTTTTGCAGTCTCATATCCTGATAAGGGTATTTCATATTGTTCAATTATCGGCCCTGCATCTATACCGTTTGAAATAAAATGAAAAGTCATTCCGGTTTTATGTCGGTTGTTCAATATTATCCAGTTGGTTGGATATGTGCCTCTATTAAGTGGAAGCAAGGCCGGATGGAAGTTAATGCAACCATATTTTGGTGCTTTAAAGATCTTTTCTTTTAGTATTCTGAAAGTGAAAACAAAAGCATAATCTATTCCCATTTCTCTGATTTTTTTTGCAAACTCATCAGTATTAACCTTATGGGAAGGCCAGATCGGTATTGAGTATTTACTTGCCAGAAAATAAGCCTGATATTTTCTTCTGATTTTGTCGCGCTTAATTATAAATCTTAATATAAGAAGCCCCTTTTTAAACAAGAACTTAAAAGGATTTTTTTCTCCGCAAAAAAAAGGGCTATCCGTTGCAATTATTTCAGGAAATAATTTTGAGCTGATTAATTCCCCGGCAAAATTGTTATCCAATCCAAGACCGGTCATAATAATAAACTTCATTTTTCTCTTTAAGTTACGGACCTAACCAGCCTGAAATCCTTATTGACATGCATAAATGGATTCCTTCTGATAAATTCCTTTGCAACAACAGAATGCTCATTAATTTGAAACCACAGGTATTCTTTGGTTGGAGCTTGCTCTAAAGTGAACTCAGCGCCAAGACCAATTTTAAATTTTGTCAATCCGTCGGTAAGAAATGGCCGTGTTCCTCCAACATTCAGATAGCGGCACCCCATATTTTTGCCCTCAATGAGGCTAAAATAATATATGGCTCCTATAACTCCGTGGCGCCTATATTCCTCGTTGCCATCGAGCAAACCCAAACGCAATAAATAAATAGAATCTTCTGATTTCCGAATAATTGATGCACCAACAATTACTCCATTTTCCTTAATACCTAACAAAAGTGGAGTCGGAGATGATTTCCAAATAGTACTTAAATCTTCAATCCATGCTTCTGCTCCATGCCGCTTTGTGATGTAGGGCAGATAAAACCTTTCATTAAAATAATCTGTACTTATCTTATCTGTGATAATCTCATAAGTCAGATTATATTTTCGGATTTTTCTTTTTACATCTGAAAAATCAGACACGCTTGTCTGGCAGATTTCACTTAATGGCCGGTCAATATTTATTCTCATCGAAACCCACTCAGGGATAATATATCCATTCATTTTCTGAAAATGGTGATAAATAGTCGGGCCTATTTCAGCAATAACCATATCAGGATCATATGATTTAAAGAGGTTTGGTATCTGCCAAAACCACCTCCACCCTAAAAATGAATGTTGATTGTTTGTATTAAACAATCTGGCATAATAATTCTTCTTGATTGAGGAATATCCGGCGTATATTATTTTCATCGTATCAGATTCATATTTATACGTCGGTAGACATAGTCGGGCTAAATTCTTTAACCAGTCAATATCCATTTGTAATTTTCTTAGTTAGCTCTATATTTCTCAAAATGTCAAACGACTTTCAGGTAATATCTTTTAACCATTCAGCCTCCTATTATTATTGGCAACAACTCTTATTGTGCTTATAATAATTGATGGCTTCTTATGTCAAAGTTAAATAAAATCCGGATTAAAAAGCCCATTTCAGTATTAAACCTGACTTTAACATGGCACATAAAAACCTAGGTAACAATTGAACAAGACATGATTGATTTTCATAAGGGGCTCAGTTGAGCTCAAACCATCGACCCTGGATTATGAATCAGGTTTTAAGCAGACTGCAAGAGACATTGAAGCAAAAAACCGGACTGAGCGTGGAAGTGTAAAAAAATGGAAAGAGCATCAGGGGATTAGTTAAATTTAATATAGCATAGTAATAGGAATTCGGATTGCTCTCTTTAGTTGCATTCTATCCATCTGAGTTAATCTTATGTACATGGACTTTTATTTGACTCGTGCCATAGTCTTTCATAACTTTATTCTTTTAAATTAAATAATTTATGAATTATGAAAAAAGTATTATTCGTTCTGGTATTAATGATGTCAGTCCTGATTGTAAATGCCCAGGCCACCCAAACCAGTGCAACTAAAAGTAAGTCTGTTACTAGCATTAAGGTTGCTGATCTGCCTAAAGCTATAACTGATAATATTGCTAAAGATTATGCTGGTTTTTCAATTAAAGAAGCGACAAGCGTGACAAAGAATAACATTATGACTTATCATGTTGTTATTGTCAAGGAAACCACCACCGAAACTCTTGTTTATAACAAGGATGGGAAGTTGGCTAAGATACTTCTTGAAAAAGAAGGTAAGCATCATTCTTCAAAACAAAATAGTAAATAAAGTAGGTGAATCAATTGAAAATGGTGCAATAAGGTACCATAATTTACTTTGAGATTTTGACCTTATTGAATTGATAAGCAGATATTTTTATTCTGTTAACTGCTATCAGGCATAAAAAAAGATTATTATCTCAGAAATATAAAGATTAGCAATATTTGGGGTTATTCTTTCTAAGCTGTATTCTCTTCATTCCGGTTAATTCCGGGCTGAGAGTTTTTTATTTGATTTGTTTAATTGTCTTTCATAACTCGAATTTAAGGAGTGATTGTTATAGCAAACCTCATCTAAGGTCACTAATGAGACATCATCATCAATTTTTGTCAGAATAACAAATGTAATTGTAGGGTAACAAAGCTTTAAGACAACGTGAATCTGAAAGCCGAATGAGTATATAAAGAATTTTATTGTCAGGTTAAATTATACCTTATAGAAAATTTCAAGTCGGGCAACTTTGCTTCTGCAATTCAAACTCAGGATTTTGAACCTGAAAATATTTTTACCTGTAATAATGGAAAGGTCATTCAGGATCTTCTGTTTTTTATCAGATTTCAGCAATTCCAGGTTATCATAAATTAAATAGTATGACTCAGTTTTATATTTAAACAGTGATATCTCAAGAAGATATGCTGAAATAATGATCAGTGTGTTAAAAATTAAAAATAGGGTCTGTCATAATTTTAGTTTTAACGATCAAAATCTTCTATATGGCCGTATAAAAATGTCAATATGTCTGCTTCTACCGAATTACTTATCTTATCATTCACCAGGATGACCTTCTCAAAAAGGTATTTAAATTAATAATTATTAAGTATACAAAAATATATTTCTTGGATAAAAGAGAATTGCTATAGATTCATGTTGATGTGTTTTGCCCTTTATGGATGGATGATCAGGGGATGCTATAAATTTAATATAGCCAGGTAATAGGTCTTCGGGTTGCTCCCTTTATGTTGCATATTAAAAATCTCATGTCCCAGGTATAAACTGCCTTTTTCAGGTGAGCATAAAGTCGATAATAAATGATAATTAATTTGAAATTTTGTACAACAATTGAAATTTACTTATAATTTTGACCTTTGTTTTATAAATTGAGTTTATAAATCCTGATTTGCAGCGTGTATTCCAGGCTAAAGGTTAGAAAGCTCAATAACGAGAACCGGCAAAAAGTAAAGAAGGGCGATATTTTGCCTGATGATGATGAGAAACTTGATTGAAGAGATTTTAAATAATGTTTAATTAAAAATAAGTAGTTATGTTAGATTTTAGTAGCCCAATGCACCTTATACTGATACTCCTTGTGGTAGTGTTGCTATTTGGCGGAAGAAAAATTCCTGAACTGATGAAAGGAATTGGAGAAGGGATGAAGGAATTCAAAAAGGCATCGCGCCTTGATGATGATTCCCAAAAGAAGGAGACTGAACCGAAAGAATCTGAGATTAAAGTTGCGGAGAAAAAATAACAGGAAGTCTCCTGATAATAATAATATCCTGTATTACCCAATACAGGATTTTATTTTAATTGAGGTTTAGGTTATTCTTTAACACTTTTACCGGTTTTATATTCCGGTGCCGGAGAATACCCTACTTTTGAAACACCCGGCTGGTATGCATAAATACAAATTGTTTATTATAACCGTATTATACATTCTTTGATTCTGCAGGTATTACTATCAATGAGGAGAGTAAAAAAATTATTGCTGACGCTTTTATTTATAGTTCTTCTGATTCTGATGTTAAAAATCGTTTCAGTCCTTGGAAAAGTTATTGGCTTGCTGGTCATGCTGGTTTTAGTTCTGTTATTCGGAAGTCTTCTGATTTAAGAGTACCTGAAGGGAAAATTGTATATTAAAATTTAATTACACAACATTATTTTCCTCAGCTATAAATGAGATAATCCTGTTCAAGAGTAAATTTATCTAACTTTGCAGAATAACAGGAGTTCTGCAAAACATTTTGTTATATAAAATGATCCATTTTAAGAACTCCTGGCAGATAAAAACTCATACTAAAACCAAAAAATATGACTTATACCCCTTCAAAAGAGCGATACGATAAAATGAATTATCGGCGCTGCGGAAAAAGCGGAATCAGGTTGCCTGAGATTTCACTCGGGTTATGGCATAATTTTGGATCTGTTGACGTTTTTGAAAATTTCAGGAAGATCCTGTGGAGAGCATTTGATGCCGGAATAACTCATTTCGACCTTGCAAATAATTACGGTCCCTTTCCCGGATCAGCAGAAGAAAATTTCGGAATAATACTTAAAAAAGATTTCTGCAATCTGAGGGATGAACTGATCATATCAACAAAGGCAGGGTGGGAGATGTGGCCAGGTCCATATGGTAACCTTGGTTCAAGAAAATATCTTCTTGCAAGTCTCGACCAGAGCCTTAAGCGCATGAACCTCGATTATGTCGATATATTTTATTCTCATCGGCCCGACCCGGAAACTCCTCTCGAGGAAACGATGGGAGCGCTTGCCCAGGCAGTTCATCAGGGAAAGGCATTGTATGTGGGCATATCGAGTTACCCTGCAGATCTTACGAAAAGAGCTGCTGAGATACTCAAAGAGATGAACGTAAATTGCCTGATTCATCAGCCCAAATATTCGATGTTAAACAGGTGGGTTGAAGATGGACTTATGGATGTGCTTGAAGAAACCGGGATGGGCTGCATCCCATTTTCTCCCCTCGAACAGGGGATTCTGACCGACAAATATCTGAAAGGTATTCCCGCCGGTTCAAGAGCTTCTAAACCTCATGGTTTCTTAAGAGTTGAAGATGTGACCAGCGAAAAAGTTTCCAAATCAAAGAAGCTTAATGAAATAGCGGCAAAACGCAATCAATCACTGGCACAGATGGCAATTGCCTGGTTGCTGAAAGATCAGAGGGTAACTTCTGTACTCGTTGGTGTGAGTAGTGAAGAACAACTTAATGATAATCTGAAAACGCTCGATAATCTTAAATTCAATGATGAAGAACTGAAAAAAATTGAGCTCATTCTAACTGGCAAATGAATATTAAATTAAAAAAGGTTTTACTGAATCCTTTTGCACTCTTCCTGGCAGCCCTGGGAATCTTAAATCTGCTGCAAGCCGGTTTTACCACGCTGAATAATGATGAAGCATATTACTGGATGTACTCAAAATTCCTTGCATGGGGATATTTTGATCATCCGCCTATGATTGCCCTGATGATAAAGATAGGATACTCAGTCTTTCATAATGAACTGGGTGTCAGGCTTATTGTTGTATTGAGCCAGTTAGTGGCTTTATCTCTGGTCTGGCTTCTTACAGATAAAAATATCAGGGAAAACAAAGAAAATATTCTGTTCTTCTTTATGCTGGTTGTAGTACTGCCGGTTTACAATATATATGGCTTCATGGCTACTCCTGATGCTCCACTGATACTGTTTTCGGCTGTCTTCCTTTTCTTTTATAAGAAATTTTTAGAGGAGGAAAGCTGGAAGAACACTGTTCTTCTAAGCATTTCAATTGCCGCCCTGATGTACAGCAAATATCATGGAGGTCTGTTAATTTTACTTGTAATAATTTCAAACCCCCGATTGCTGAAGAATTTTAAATTCTATTCAGCAGCATTTCTATCTGTACTATTATTCTTTCCACATCTTTTCTGGCAATATTCAAATGATTTTCCCTCGGTCAAATATCATCTGATCGAAAGAGTCTCGGCGTTTGATCCGCTACATGTTCCTGATTACCTGGCAAGTCAGTTTTTCTTTCATAATCCGTTTGTACTGGTAATAGCAGTTTGGATCATGATTAAAGTGAAGGCGAAAAATTTATTTGATAAGTCATTGTATTACATTCTTGCCGGGTTTTTAATATTCTTTTTTATTTCAAGCTTTCGTTACCGGGTCGAACCCCAATGGACATCTGTGGTTAGCATTCCGTTGATAGTTATTCTGATTAATAATATTGAATATAAACTCTGGATAAAAGGTTATTTTAAATGGGTCGCAATTGTTATATTTCCTCTTTTCTTATTTGCCCGACTGGCATGCAGCGTTGATTTTCTGCCGGTATCCTTTTTTAAAAACGAGTTTCATAAAAAGAAACAATGGTCAAAGGATATAAGTTCGCTTGCAGGTGATCGTCCTGTGGTTTTCACTAATTCATATCAACGTGCAGCAGTTTATACTTTTTATACGGGGAAATTTGCTCATACCCTCGATAATTTGTCATATCGCAAGACACAATATGATCTTTGGAACTTTGAAGAGCAGGTTCACGGAAAAGAAATTTTATACGTTCCGCACTTTTTTTCAGATTATTATAAGCAGCATCTGACAAAACAGGTTTTAACAGGAGGTGATTCTATATTTACCAGAATTTATAAGGACTTTCAGTCACTTCAGAGGGAATGTGTGATATTAAGCAATGATCACTATTCTTTCAGCAGATCGGGTATCAACTCAATTCACTTAAAGATCTTCAATCCTTATCCATTTGAAATCAATTTAAAACATAAAGAATTGCCGGTTGTATTTCAGATTGCTTTTCTTAAGAATGGAATTATGGAAGTTAAAAAGAATCTTGAACTTCCTGATTCTATTTCAAAAATGAATGTGGGGGATACAATATCAGTGGATTGCAAATTCACAATAAAAGATTTGCCTGCTGGAGTTTATAAGGTGGCTATATGTTCTGAGACAGGAATCCTATATGATACCTTCAACAGCATATTCGTTGACGCAAAAATCAATGAGTAAAATTCAGGTAGTAATTTGCCAGAAAATTCCATACTGATGTAACCATAATAGCAACGAACTTGGCAAAATAAAATTTGAGTTTCTTTTCAAGCAGGTAGATTACCAGGTTATTAATAATAAGTCCGATTACTGATATTATAAAGAAGGTACTGTACTCTACCAGGATCTTTGGATTATTGCTTTCAAAAGTCCAAAGCCTGTTAAACAGATAATTAGAGCTGGCAGCGAGAACAAAGCCGGCTGAATTTGCAATATACCTGTGTATCTTTAATTTTTCCTTAAGCAGAATAGTTATTGAAAAATCAACAACCATTCCAGTGAAACCTACAATTATAAATTTTAAAAACTTGAGGATCATCTGACAGCTTTAGTATTTAGGCAGCGTCCAGCCATTATGATATTCAGGAACGATTAGCTTATTGGCCACACCTGACTGAAACTCCTGTTTTGCATCATTCCAGCTTATCTTCTCACCTGTACGGAACGCAATATTACCCATCTGCGCAACCAGGGCCACATCCCTGCCAACATTAATACCGGCATGAAGATTCTGAGGGGTATTGTTTTTAAGACATTCAAGGAAATTTTTTACGTGAAGGTCGAGCCCGTCACCGACATTTTTCTGAACAGGAAGGCCTTCAATTCTCTGTTTTTCAGGGAATACCTCCCATCCATTGCGGTCAAGGACCAAGGTACCGTTTTCACCTATGTATGACATTCCGTGCGGTCTCTTCCAGTTACCAAGACCTATGCCGATAGTGTGTTCCCAGATCATAGTAAAGTCCTTGAAATCATAAACTGCCGTCATGGTATCGGGCGTTTCCATGGCATCATCGGGAAAAGCATATTTGCCGCCGATAGCCATTACAGAATCAGGAATGCTTTTTCCCATTCCATAAAGAATATAGTCGATGAGATGAACTCCCCAGTCAGTCATTAATCCGCCTGCATAGTCCCAATACCACCTGAAAGTGAAATGGAAACGGTTTTTGTTGAAGGGACGCTTTTGAGCCGGGCCCAGCCACATTTCATAATCCACACCATCGGGGACAGGTGAATCCGGTACTTTAGGAACAGCTCCTTTCCAGTCAACGTACGACCAGGCTTTGCAGGTGCGGATTCGACCCAGTTTACCTGTTTTCAGATAATTTATGGCATCAACAAAGTGAGGCTGGCTCCTTTGCCATTGACCAACCTGGACAATCTTTCCATGCTTTTTAACTGCCCTCTGCATGATGTTGATCTCAGCAATGGAATTGCCGAGAGGTTTTTCAATATAAGCGTGTTTCCCTGCTTCCAGGGCATCTGTCAGGATAAGGCAATGCCAATGATCGGGAGTGCCATTTATTATCACATCAATATCTTTGTTTTCCAGCATCTTGCGGTAATCTACGTAGAGCCTGGGTTTTGAATATCCGCGCTTTACCAGTGCATCAGTTCTGTTATTGAGCACATTCCGGTCGATGTCGCACATAGCCACACATTCAATTTCAGGATTTTTCAGAAATGATAGAAGATCGCTGAAACCCTGGCCATTTGCTCCGATGAGGCCTATCCTGATCTTATCGTTTGGAGAGATATCCGCTCTTGATTTTGACATTTTGTTAATAGGGATAACACTTCCGGCAGCCAGAACAGACGCTGTTTTTATGAAATTTCGTCGAGTGGAACTCATTAGTGATTAATTTAATTTGACCGGTAAGGTAATAAAAATTCAAAATGGTCAACCGGCCAATTACTGGAAAAACTTAAAGACGCTAAGAATGCAATAAGTAACAGGTTAAGGTTAAGGCTAAGGTTAAGGTTAAGGTTAAGGATCAATCTCAACCTCTGCCTCAACCTCAACCTCAATCTCTGCCTTATTTTGCCGGTTTGAAAATCAGATCCACAACATCTGCTTTCTTAAACATTTCCCCGGCTAATTTTTTGATATCCTTAACCTTGTATGATTTAAGGATGTTTTCATAGTTTACCGGATCGTTGGAGTTGATTCCATAACTGTAATATCTGTTTAAAACACTGTTCCAGTAAGTGTTATGCATTTTATTTTCTTCTCTTGTCTTGATAATATTACTCACTGCTTTATCGAGATTCACCTGGGAAGGTCCCTTAATCATGATAGTATCCAGTTCCTGGTAAATGATATTTTTCAGTTCATTGGCACGTGCAGGATCGCAATCGAAAGTAATCATCCCTTCCGCAAGCTCTTCGGGCCTTTTTTCTTCTGAGAGTGAAACACTGACTCCATAAGTCCCGCCTTTATCTTCCCTTACCTTTTCTGTATAAACAAGATCGAGAATACCCTTGATAACCTCCAATCCGAGATAGTTATATGGATTATACTTCATATGATCTGCAAAGGCGATGAAAATAGTAGATTTTGGAATTGTAAGAGGTAAACTGATTTCCCTGGTAATCTTCCCTTTCGGCTGTTCAACTTTTCTGTCAATCCAGGTTTCCTTACGTCCTTCGGAGGGGAGAGATCCTATATATTTTTCAACCATTGACATTACAGTATCCTGGCCAATATTCCCGACGATAAAAAATGTAAATTCGTCAGCAGCATTGAAACGATCAGTATAAATTTTCCGGATATCGTCGAGCGTTATTTTGCTGATAGTTTCTTTATTAAGAATCGGAGTTCTCGGATTATACCCCGTTGTGATCATTGAAATACTATCGCTCTTTATTTTATTCGGATCCTTTTCCATATTGCCGAGCATTCCTGCGAATCTTCCTATAATAGCCTGATGAGCTACCTGGTCAAATCTGGGGTGGGCAAAGCGCAGGTATAATAACTGCATCATTGTCTCAAAATCTTTTGGCGTTGATGTTCCGTTTATTGATTCTGTAGTTTCATTCAGGCTGAATGTTACTGAGGCTTTCTTCCCGGCAAGCATTTTTTGCAACGTAATATTATCATAGTCGCCGGCTCCATACATTGGAACTATTGCCGAGATCAATTCCCCGGGGAGTACTAGATTATTATCCAATTTTGATACACCGCCAAAGCTGTATGCAGAGAGCATAACATTGTCCTTTTCATAGCTGGCTCTTTTGTAAACTACTTTTGAATTGTTTTCAAGCGTCCATTCCACTGCATCAAACTGAGTCAGAGGAACTGTTTTAATGATTTTTGATCCTTTAAGATCTCCTTTTATTAAAGATATGCCTAACACTTTATCCTCATAACGCGTCAGCTGGGAATTTTCAACTTTAGTTAAAATATCAAGAGACTCTTGTTTTGTAAGATGTTTTATATCGCTTCCTTCAATTCCCTGGACAACAATTGTACGGTTTTCCTTGAGCATTAACTCTTTAAATCTTGCAGATATTTCTTCAGGCGTAATACCACTGATCACCTGTTTAAGGAACTCATAGTTGAAGTCCATTGAGGTAAGGGGTTCTCCGTTAAGAAAATAACCCTGAATTCCACCGGCATAAGTGTCATTATCTATTTTATCTTTTTGTTTGTACCGGTTTTCAAAATCGGAGATCATTTTAGCCTTGGCCCTGTCGAGTTCACCTTTTGTGAATCCGAATTTTTTAGCTCTTTCTGCTTCGGTATATATGGCTTCAAGTGCGACGGCTTCCTCATTTTTACGAGCTGTGGCAGTTATTGAAAATGCATCATAACCCCGTGCATAATATCCTCCAAAGTTCACATAACCACTTACAAAAGGAGGATTTGCTTTTTGTAAAAGTTCACTGATCCTTGTATTTATCATCGAATTCATCAAAGAAATAATATGTTCGTCGCGGACGTATTTCAGGTTTTTATTCTCAGCCGGTACAGCCTTATGCAGTACAACTACGGAGACTGATGTCTGTGGGGCTTCTTTATCCTGGGCAAGGACATAGTTTGTCTCCATGTGGAAAGGAACCTCAACGTAATTCCTTTGAGCAGGATTAACTGCCGCCGGGATTGAAGAGAAAAGCGTCTTTATTTTGGCTTCCACATCATCTACATTAATATCACCTACGATTGCAATTGCCTGCAGATCGGGACGGTACCATTTGTGATAATAGTCTCTTAAGGTATTGTATGAAAAGTTTTTTATTATATCAATGTTCCCGATTATATCTCTTTCGGCATATTTGGATCCTTTTAAGATAACCGGGATAACCTCAAAAATCATCCGCCGGCTTGCGTTCTTGCTGGTTCTCCATTCTTCGGCGATTACACCGCGTTCAAGATCTATTTCCTTATCGGACAGAGTTAAATAGTGTGACCAGTCGTTCAAAATGAGAAGACACGAGTCAACCAGGCCTGGAGCATCGACAGGAACGTCGCTTAGATTATAAACTGTCTCATCGAAGCCGGTATAAGCGTTGATATTGCTTCCAAATGCCACTCCGTGTTTCTCGAGACTGCTGATAATACCTTTATCGGGGAAATGTTCCGTACCATTGAATGCCATATGCTCGAGAAAATGGGCCAGACCATTCTGATCATCGTTTTCCAGAATAGCTCCAACATTCTGGATGATATAAAAACTCGCTCTTTTTTCAGGTTCTTTATTGTTTCGGATAAAATAAGTCAATCCGTTATTAAGCTTTCCGGTCCTGATACCGGGATCAACAGGTGCTGATTTAGTCAAATCAGGCTGGGCAATGATGCTAACAGATACTAACAGTAAAGTTGCAAGGATAAATAAAGACCTTAGTTTTCTCATTTTAATGAAATTAGATATTTAGATACACAGAAAAATTAGCACAATCATCAGAATTGCAGTTTGATGATTGTAAAATTAATTAATTAGAGAATAAATGTCAAGCAATTTTTAAAAAAGTCCGTGAAGCTCGGCATTAATTTTATCAATTACTTCGCTGAGGTGATCGCTGTTATTAGGAAAATTATAATGATCGGCTTCTATTATAAGAACCTTTCCAAGATTATATGTCTCCATCCATGCTTCATACCTTTCATTTAACCTTTTGAGGTAATCTATGCGAATGGAACTTTCATACTCCCTGCCGCGTTTCTGGATTTGATTTACAAGTGTCGGGACAGATGCTCTGAGATATAGCAGCAGATCAGGCGGTTTTATCAGTGAACTCATCATTTTAAATAGTGACGAGTAGTTATCAAAGTCACGGGTCGACATCAAACCCATCGAATGAAGATTAGGAGCGAAAATATAGGCATCTTCATAAATAGTTCTGTCCTGAATGATAGTTTTTTCAGATTTTCTGATTTCAAGTATCTGACTGAAGCGGGAATTAAGAAAGTATATCTGCAGGTTAAATGACCAGCGCTGCATATCCTCATAAAAATCGTTCAGGTAGGGATTGTCGTCAACATCTTCATAATGCGCGATCCATCCATATTGTTTTGCAAGCAGACCTGCCAGAGTCGTCTTGCCCGATCCTATATTTCCTGCTATTGCTATATGCATGAGTCAGACTTTTTTGTTTTACAGATTATAAAATTAGTAAAAATTGATTTAGGTTTGACAATAAAAGTGCCTAAAGTGACTAGAGTGCCTAAAGTGTCTAAAGTGCGTCATATTACTGTAATTACTTTATGTTTTGTAACTCTAGGCACTCCAAACTTTACTCTATGGTAATTCCGGCTATAATATATAAATCTTCAATATACTCTCTTGAATTGGAGAGCCGGGGCACCTTGTTTTGTCCTCCAAGCTTGTTTTTTGTTTTAAGCCATTTATTGAAAGTCCCGCGTGGTACAGATCTTAACACCGGCAGAACCAGATTAAGGTCCTTAAATCGCTTTGCCTCATAATCTGAGTTTACTGATTTCAGGGTATTATCAAGTATTTCAATAAATAAGGCCGGATCAGATGGTCTTTTTTCGAATTCAATAATCCATTCATGGGATCCTTTAGAAACTGAACTCATAAAAACCGGGCCTGCTGTATATTCTGCAATCACTGCATCTGTTCCCTTGCATGCCGAATCAAGAGCTTTATCTGCGTTGTCGACAATTACCTCTTCGCCAAAAACGTTAATGAAATGTTTTGTTCGTCCTGATATTCTGAAACGGTAGGGATCAAGGCTGGTAAACACAATGGTATCTCCCATCATATATCTCCACAGACCGCCATTTGTCGAAATGATGATTGCATAGTTAACTCCCGTCTTAACTTCCGCGATAGTATAAGCCAGAGGATTATCAGAATTAATGTTGTCCACAGGTACGAACTCATAAAAAATACCATAATCAAGCATGAGGAGCATGTCACTGCTATGCTGATCATCCTGAATCCCGAAGAATCCTTCCGAAGCATTATAGGTCTCCATGTAGTTCATCTGATCTCCGCAAATAAGTTTCTTATACTGCTCGCGATAAGGTGTAAAACTTATACCTCCGTGGAAAAAAACTTCCAGATTAGGCCATACATCCAGAAGGTTATTTTTTCCGGTAAAAGCCAGTATCCGTTTAATAAGGACAAGATACCATGATGGAACACCTGAAATACTTGTTACATTCTCATTAACAGTAGATTTTGTAATAAGATTAAGCTTCTCTTCAAAATCTTCAAGAAGGGCGATCTTCTGTTTAGGAGTCCTGATAATATCGACCCAAAATGGAGCATTTTCAATAAGAATTGCCGAGAGATCTCCGTACAGTGAATCATTACTGAACTGATTCATCCTGTGGCTTCCTCCAAGGGTAAGGCTTTTACCTGAAAATATCTTTGTTTCGGGTTTTTGCATTGCATAGATTACAAGAATATCCTTTGCTGCTCTGTAATGGCAATCTTCAAGAGCCTCCCGGCTCATTGGAATAAATTTGCTTTTTGTTGAGGTTGTTCCTGATGATTTTGCGAACCATTTCATTTCCCCAGGCCAAAGAAGATTAGTCTCTCCTTTGCGGAGTCTTTCAACATAAGGAATTATATCCTCATATGTCTGAATCGGAAACCTTGACTGATAATCTTTGATAGAAGCAATTGTTGAATAATTGAACTTTTCACCCCACTCTGTTTTTGCGGCTTTTGCAAGAAGCTTGTACAAAGTTTCCTGCTGAGTTTCGAATGGGTACTTTTTAAATATTTCTATTTGATTTATACGCTTGACATTAAGCCAATTAACTATAGAAGGAATAATCGCCATTATACTATCAGTTTGACGTTTAAAGATAGAAAAAAAGTTCAGTGCGATGCTTATTAAATCAGCTGAATACCTCTTTAAGTATTTCAAGGGATTTTATTCTTTTCAGGCCCGGTAAATGAAGAGAATAGAATCTGACGAGCGTTTCAAGAATATCATTTCGGATTTTCCCGGAGAGTGAAATATTGCTAATACTGTCGTAAGAGGACACAAAAAAGTCGGCAAGGATATTTGTAATCTCTTCGTTTGCATAATTCCCGTGAACCGGGGGTACATGAACAAATACGCCATTCAGCATGTCAAAGAATTGATCCTCTTTTTCTAACCTGGGATGTGGTTCGAATCCAAGAAAACTGCTGAGTCCGGCCAGAAAAGCAATATGGAAATTGGCAAAGCTCTCTTTGCAATTTTCAAAATACATAATTGACTCTTCGATATATTCGAACATTTCATCATGTGGAGTTTCTTCTTTCAACACAGATGTCAGGACCTCTCCGAGAAAAATAGCAACACTGCTTTTCTTAATGTTGGAATAGATATCATAGGGTGCAAATGATACAGAAAATTCTTTCAATGTCTGCATTTCTCGTGCTGCCTTGTAGTATAATTCCATATCAAGGATGAACAACGGCTGAAAGTTAATATTATGCTTACCGGTTTTCTTGTTTCGCATGCCTTTTATAAGGAATGATTGCCTGCCGAATTTCCGGGTATAAATCTGGGTGACAATACCTGAATCGGTGTATTTTATCTGGTGAAGCACTATCCCCCTGGTTTTCTCAAGCATGGTGGTTTGAGGTATTTCCCAAATTTAGGATTAAAGATATTTGTAACCTACTTCATAATTGATTTTCTTCGTCCACCCCGACCTCAAGGGGAGCGAAGAAAATCAATTTACTCCCCTTGGGGATGGGGTAAATAAATTGATTTTCAAGCGATTTAACTAGTCACAGGCAATAAATTTTATTCTAAACGGAATTTATTATATTTACTGAACAATCAACTCTGATATGGCAGCAACCAATAATGAAGAGCTTTTAAAGCGGATTGTCCGTCTTGCCAGGCAGAACCAGGAACTTGAAGAACGTATCAAGAACCTGGAAAAGCTGAATGAAAAGCTAATCAGGGATAATCAGAAGATCAAAATACTTTATGACAGAGTTGCTCCGGAAGGACTGAAAGAAAATGGTGAAGGCGAAAAGAAAGAGAGGTCGCTTAAATTCAACATCGCGACAGTTCTGTTCGCTGACATACATGGCTTTTCGAAAATTGTAGAGGGTCTGAATTCCTCATCGGTTATGGACGAACTTGATGAGATAATTGTTGAATTTGAAGCTATTGTAGCCAGATATAAAATTGAAAAAATTAAAACTATTGGAGATACCTATATGTGCGCCGGAGGAATCCCAGTCAAAAATATCACAAATCCCATTGATGTGATTATGGCAGCAATCGAGATGAGAAACTTCCTTGGGAATTACGAAACAAAAAAAAGAGGCATTAATAAACGTATTTGGGATCTGAAGATTGGCATCCATTCAGGACCTGTTACTGCAGCAATTTCCGGAAGGAGGAAAATTAATTATGATATTAAGGGAGATACTGTAAATATCGCAAGTCGCATTGAGGCTGTTTCAGATAGCGGAATGATATTGATCTCAGTTATGACTTACGAACTTGTCAAAGAGTTTTTTGACTGTGAGTATTTTGGCAAACTCCCGGTAAAGTACAAAGATGATCTTCAGATGTACATGGTGAAAGGGCTGAAACCTGAATTCTCGCAGAACAGGGAAGGAATCATTCCTAATGAATCTTTCAGGATTAAATTTGGTCTTATACAATTTACTGATATCCAGGAGATCATTTTGGATAAACTTGAAATGGATTTGCCTGGTCACCTCTTTTATCACAATGTAAAGCATACTGTGGATGTTGTCACTGAGGTGGAACTTATAGGTTGGGCAGAGGGATGTAGCGATGAGGAGGTTTTGTTATTGAAAACAGCCGCATTATTTCATGATGCCGGCCATATAGTTGCATATGATAATCATGAGTATTACGGGACGCAAATTGCAAGGGAGATGCTACCGGAATACAACTATTCCTCAGAACAGATAGACCGGATATGCTCAATAATTATGTCGACCAAGTTGCCGCCAAAACCAACCAATCTTCTTGAAAATATAATATGTGATTCTGATCTTGATTACCTGGGTAGAAGCGATTTTGTACCGGTATCGAATACTCTTTATGAGGAACTTAAGGCTCAGAATAAGATGGGATCGCTTAATGATTGGAATAAGATGCAGGTCAAATTCATTTCAGGGCACCAGTATTTCACCAAGACAGCCCGAAGCCTGCGGGAGGTAAATAAACAACAGCAGATCGAGAGAATTCAAAGCCTGATAACCGAATAGAAATTAATCAATGTAGAGGTGCCCAATTTGGACGTCTCAATTTTCAAAACACAAATTTATATTTCATTAGAGATGCCCAATTTGGGCGTCTCTATATTTATTTGATTACAAGCATCTTTGTTACACACGATTGTGAACCGTCTTTACTTGCACAAAACACAAGATAAACTCCTGTGGCAACACGATGTCCGTTGTAAGTGGTCAGATCCCATGTTGCCTGTCCGCCATCAGATACAGTTTCATATACAAGGTTACCGCTAATATCTGTAATCCTGATCTGTGAATCTCTTATCAATCCTGTTATGGTAACATTTCCCTTAAAATCAGCCCTGACCGGATTTGGAAAAGTATATACCTTTTTAAATTTTTCTTCGCCCGCTGTGGCATCACCTCTGTATGACTGAATTCCCTTTGAAGTTCCAAACCATATCTCTCCGGTTTTATTGTCAACTGCCAGGCTTATAATAGAATTTGAAAGAAGAGGGCTGTTCTGTTCATTAAAGTTCTTAATCTGAGTCGTCCCGTCAGCAGACAAAAGGTAAGCGCCTGAGCTGGCTGTTCCCAGCCATTTCCTGTTGGCACCGTCTACCGCTATTGATGTAATTGTTTCAGTTTTCAGCATATAATCGGCAAGATTTGTGCCGTCATTCCTTGGAACTTTAATCCGGCTTGCTTTCAGATCGCTGTTGAAAACATTATCCGGATTGAAATAAATAACAGGCCCCTGATCTGTCCCTACCCAGATGTTTCCTTCAAGATCCTCTGCAATGGAATAGACGAACGAGATAACCTGATTCTCTGTATCCATGACCAGCATTTTTTTAAATTTATCATCAGTAAATATATCAGGAGTCTTGTTATCATCCAGAATAAAAAGGCCATAGCCTCGCGGAAGAACAATCCATTTTTGACCTTTCGTTGTAATAATTATATCGCCTGTTACAGGTGCATCAATTGCCACAGGATTTACAATCCAGTTTCCGTTTGATTTAATTATCTTTATACTAGCGCTGACCCCTGATTGGGTTAGCCAGAGATTTTCAGATTTGTCCATTGCCAGTCCGCATACTCTCACATCCGAAGGTCCCGGAGTAGTTGTCTGTAACGGCGAATTTGAAGCAGTATATTGTTTTACCAGGTTATTATTTTTGTATTCAAGCAATCCGCCTCCCCAGGTCGATACAAAAATGTGATCGGAATTCAAAGGATCGATGAGGGCCCTCATAGGATCAGTGATTGTACCTGACTGCAGGGAAGTCCAGCTATTATTTTCAAATATGGAAACCTGGAGAGGCCTTCCGAGGTTATTCCATGAAGCATCGGCAGCTCCACCGCAAACCACGGTTTTTCCATTTAATGAGGTTATATTGAAAGCATTATTGGAGACAGGACCCGGCAATGTCAGAGCTGTAAACTCCGACATATTTTCACCTCTGACAAGACCTGAGTTCATATCGGCAATCCAGATATCGGAGTTGTCAGCAATTGCCCCGGCTATATTTGGCACCGCCCATCCGTACGAAGAAATAGTTTTTACCAGAGTACCGGCTGGATTAAAATATTTTACCGAAGAACCTGAAGAGATAGTAAATCCAGTCACAGAACTATCGAAAGATCTGTTAAATACTCCACTTTTGAATAAGAAGAGTGAGCTGATATCGCTTACCGCATATACCTGATCGCCTCCTGAGAGAGGATCTGAAAAATTTACATAGAGTACATTACCGGAGAATGTCAGTAAAGTGTATTTTGCCACAGGATTGGGAAGCAGGCTGACCAGGTTCCACTTTCCAAAATATGAAAGTCCCTGATTTGAAAGGTCGGCAGAATACACTCCATTATTCGTTGCTGCATATATTTTACCATTTCCGAATGCAATATCCCACACTTCCCCATCATCAGATCCATTACCTGGTTTCCATGTATCGTAAATCTCCCTTTTGATGAGATCAACCACGACAATTCCAAAACTGCATGCCAGGTAAGCATATTTACCTGTAGTTCGTATTCTGTTTATCTTTTTTTCCCCGGGGATATTTTTCCTGCTGATATCAGGGATATTGTAAATCATGTTGTTTTGTAACAGGTCAATATTGGTGCTTGTATAAGCTATTACTAGTGTTTTGTTTTCTTCTGACCATGAAATTGTATTGATTCCGGTTTCAGTGAGGCCGTCAATGCGCGACATCTTCTTCAGCTCGGCAAAGGTTTTGTTGTAAATAATTATTGATGAACCGGTAGAGGCAAATACCTGATCTGTACTCACAGCAACACAATCGGTAGTGTTATAAGCAAGGTGATCGGACCATGAACCAACAGGTGTTTGTCCATGTAAAATCATAGAAATTAAAAGCAGCACAATAGAAAGAAAATTTCTCATCCGTACCCGATTAGGAAATTTTTTAGTTTTTCAAATGCCCTTGCCCTGTGCGAAACACTGTTCTTTTCAGAAAGATCCATTTCAGCAAATGTTCTGATCTTTCCGTCTGGAATGAATATGGGGTCATATCCGAATCCTCCGGATCCTCTTTTCTCGCTTATAATAGTGCCGTTTACAATCCCCTCAAATATGTACTCTTTGTTATCCAGAATCAATGCAATTACGGTTCTGAACCGGGCTTCCCGGGTTTTTGAATTAATGAGTAACGATAATACTTTCTCGATGTTTGCCGACGAATCCTTGTTCTCGCCTGCAAATCGGGCCGAATGGACCCCCGGCAGTCCATTAAGGGCAGTTATTTCCAGACCAGTGTCATCCGCAAATACATTCATCCCTGTGGCGTTAAACACAAACCTTGCTTTAGCCCTGGCATTTCCTTCAATTTGAGGTTCTTCTTCAGGAATATCTTCTCTGATATTGATGTCATGAAGACTAAGAAGCTTAAAGCTATTGCCAAGAAGACTGTTTATTTCTATTATTTTATTTTTATTGTTTGAAGCAAAAACTAATGTCATTGGGACTGGTTTGTTTTATCCTCAAAAGTACTCAAAATAGATCTTTCCTTTTGAGCTGATTTTTATAAGTACTACATTTGGAATAATAAATAGCAAGATAATTGTTTATGTCTTATTTCGTAAGATTGAGTTTTCTTCTCGGGATACTATTATCTTCAGAGTTTCTGAATGCTGCAATTCAAACTCCTTATGATACCGAGCCGACTCCGTCGATTAAACGCATAGTGATTAACGGTGATTCCGCTATTTTTATTTCAGACAGCGCAAAATCTCAGCCAGGTGGTTTAAGGAAGAATATTACTCTAAGCTACAGGAATAATAATATCAGGATCGAGGTGCAACCTTCTGACAGCATTAATTATCAGTTTTTTCTTGAAGGTTTTGATAAGAAGTGGAGTAGCTGGACATTTGTCAATTTTAAAGAGTATACAAACATTCCTGCCGGGAAATATCTTTTAAAAATAAGGTATATCAATAACCCGGGAAACAGTGGCGGTGAGATCTCTTTGCTCTCTTTGAGAGTTTTGCCCCTGTGGTACTTTTCAACTCCTGCAATATTAATCTGCATTATTGTTTTTTCATTGATAATATGGGCATTATATGATATCCTTAATTTAAGGTTTGCCCGTAACTTTTATACACTCGAACAGATAATAAATAAGAGAACAGAAGATCTGATAATTGAAAAGGAAAAAACCGAAGCTCTTCTCGCAAATGTCCTTCCAAAGAATACCGCAAATGAGATAATGGAAAAGGGAAAAGCAACCAAGATCAAATATAATTTTGTGACAGTGCTTTTCTCGGATATTCAGGGATTCACCAAAATAGCTGAGGAAATGAATCCTGAAGTATTAATTGATGAACTCGATAAGTTTTTCTTCTATTTTGATTCAGTAGTTGAAAAATTTGGTATCGAAAAAATTAAAACCATCGGCGATGCTTATATGTGCGCCGGTGGAATTCCGGAGAAGAACAGGACCAATCCCGTTGAGGTTATTCTTGCTGCTCTTGAGATGAAAGCCTATATGAACAAGCTTAAAGAAACGTCGGAACTTGAGGGAATGAAATATTGGGATATCAGAATTGGTATTCATACAGGAACAGTGGTCGCCGGAGTAGTCGGACAAAAGAAACTTTCTTATGACATATGGGGGGATACCGTTAATACGGCAAGCAGAATGGAATCTTCGGGAGAAGCCGGCAAAATAAACATCTCAGGTACAACATATGAATTTGTAAAAGAATTTTTCTCGTGTGAATTCAGGGGAAAAATGCCCGTAAAGTATAAGGGGGAACTTGAAATGTATTTTGTGAATGGGATAATTCCTGAATTGTGCGATGAGAATGGCGGACCGAACAGAAAATTTGTCATTAAAATGCAGATGATTAAATTACAGGATATTGAGGAAATGATCATTAAAATGTTTGATGACGAAGCTTCTCCAAATCTTTATTTTCACAATTCCTCAATGGTTAAAAATATCTGCAACCAGGTGGAGTTGCTTTCAAGAGCCGAAAATCTACCTGATGAGGAGTTTATTAACCTTAAGCTGGCTTCAGTTTTTCTGCTTACTGGTTATATATCAGACTACGATAAACCGATGGAAGCATCATTACGTCTCGTTGAAGAGATCCTTCCCGTGTATAATTTTAATCAGGATAATGTTGATTCCACTAAAAATCTAATACGGAACTCTTTTAATGATCATTGGGAATCACCGGCAGATAATATACTTAATGATGCCAGGTATGATTATCTCGGACGGGTTGATTATATGAAGCTTACAGAAAAGTTATTAAGGGAAAGAACAGAATATGGCAAGCACACCGACAATAAAAGCTGGATTGAGTCTCAGCGGAAACAGATTTCAGATCATCAGTTTATAACACCGACAGCCAGGTTACTCAGAAGTGTTTCTGAAGATGATCAGATAGAAGGACTTCATATGTTAATCCAATAATCCAAATTACTGTGAAAAAGTGCTTAAAATAAGTTTTTAAAATGTACTTTTACGCCATATTTTAACAGCTGATCTACATGGAAAAAATTGATTGGGGATGTCTGCCATTCGGTTATCTGAAAACTGATTTTAATATCCGCTGCGTTTATAAAAATGGTAAATGGGGAAATCTTGAAGTTTCATCATCAGAATATATTGATATTCATATTGCTGCAACTGGTTTGCATTACGGTCAGGAAGCGTTTGAAGGACTGAAGGCATATATGGGAAAAGACGGGAGGATAAGGTTATTCCGCTGGGAGGAAAATGCAAAGAGACTGATTGCTTCTGCAGACGGTATTAAGATGGAAGCTTTTCCGGTTGAAATGTTCCAGGAAGCTTTATTAAAAGTTATACAACTAAATAAGAAGTTTATTCCCCCATACGGATCCGGTGCAACTTTATATATACGTCCCCTTTTATATGGAAGCGGCGCTGAGGTTGGTGTGAAGCCGGCTTCAGAATACACTTTTCTTATATTTGTCACACCTGTAGGACCGTATTTCAGAAGTGGAATCAAGCCTGTAAATATGCTGATATGCAGGGATACAGACAGAGCTGCACCATTGGGAACAGGTATATACAAAATAGGTGGTAATTATGCTGCAAGCATGAGGGCCATAATTGCGGCACATAAAGGAGGATATTCTAACACAATTTTTCTTGATGCCAAAGAAAAAAAATATGTTGATGAATGCGGACCTGCAAATTTCTTTGGGATTAAAGATAATACCTATGTCACTCCCAAATCGGAATCAATATTGAATTCTATTACTAATATGAGTCTTATTGAAATAGCTAAAAGTATGGGGATGAAGACTGAACGAAGACAGATTCCTGTTGAAGAGCTTTCTACGTTTGCAGAAACCGGTGCCTGCGGAACTGCTGCAGTAATAAGTCCTATTGCCAAAATATTTGATCCGGAGAAAAATAAAATTTATGAATACTGTAAAGATGGAAAACCCGGACCCGGGTCTTTAAAACTTTATAGTAAGCTCATTGCCATTCAAAATGGGGACGAACCGGATCCGTTCGGATGGGTGACAATAGTTGAATAAGATAAAAGATAAAAGTAAACAATCATG